>JAMONB010000356.1 GCA_027066745.1 Flavobacteriaceae bacterium | reverse complement strand
ATGAAGGCATTAACCTCATATTTTTTTAAAAAAAACTGCTTGGCAAAAATAAAAATCGAGAAATGGTTTGTATTTTCTTTCATTTTTAGACGCTCTGATTACCTGTTCTTTAATAGATAAAACACCTATCATTGCACGTTTGGAAGAATAATGTTTAATAATTTTTTCTTTAAAGTTAAATAAAATATTGTGGGGATAATATGGGAATAATACAAAACATAAAAAAACCCTAACTCTCTCATTATAAGATTGTTAAGGTTTTAATTTGCTTTTATAAGTAGCGGTCTGGACGGGACTAGAATATACCTTATTTTATTTTACTCTATTTTATTGATTTTAAGCACCTAAGACCTTGTTTTTACTATGTTTTATGACAAAGCTAAATTAGACTAAATTTGAGCAAATTAAAATTATTCGTCCCCTCATTCGTCCCCTACGAATATTTTAATATATATTTGCTATATGGCAAAAGTAAAGTTTATTTTAAAAGAACCGACCTCAAAAAGTGAAACGCTAATTTATCTTATATATAATTATCAATATAAAAGATTTAAGTATTCTACTGGAGAAAAAATCAATCCAAAATTTTGGAATGAAAGAAATCAAAGGGCTAAAGAATCTAAAAAATTCCCTGAATATCCCGAATTCAATTCTAGACTTGATACTTTAGAAACTGGATTAAAAAATTCATTTAGACGGTTATTAAATGACGGAATTCAACCAAATAATGATTTATTAAAAAAGGAACTAGAATTTGAACTTGATGATAGAGTTTTAAAGCAACGAAAAAAATCATTATTTGAATTTATAGATAATTTTATTGATGAAAGTAAAGATGTAAAGAAAAACAGTACAGTATGCGTGTATAAAACAACTTTTAAACATTTAAAAAACTATGCTGAAAAGAAAAATAAGAGTATTGATTTTAGCAGTATTAATTTAACTTTTTATGCAGGATTCACAAAATATTTATCACTTGACTTGGAAATGTCAACCAACACTATTGGAAAGTATATAAAAACAATCAAAACATTTTTAAATGAAGCAACTGATAGAGGATTGAATACAAATTTAGAGTTTAGAAAAAGTAAGTTTAAAACTGTTTCTGAAGAAACTGATACTGTATATTTATCAATTGAGGAATTAAAAGCAATAGAAGAAAAAGACTTAAGTTTTAATACCAGTTTAGAAAAAGTAAGAGATTTATTTTTAATTGGTTGTTATACAGGATTACGATTTTCAGATTTCTCACAAATTAAACAAGAAAATATTATTGAAGAAAAATCAATTATACAAATTAGAACACAAAAAACAAATGAAAAAGTATCAATTCCAATTAATTCAGTAGTAAAACAAATCTTAAAAAAATATAATAAGTCTTTGCCAAATTCATATACAAATCAAATTATGAATAAATATTTAAAGGATATTGTAGAACTATGCGAAATTGATACTCCTACTCAATTAACAACAACAAAATCCGGTAAAACTATAAAAACTACTGTGCCAAAATATAAATTGATTACTACTCATACAGCTAGACGAAGTTTTGCAACAAATTGTTACTTAGCTGATATTCCTTCAATTTCAATAATGAAAATTACAGGACATAAAACTGAAAAATCATTTTTAAAATATATCAAAGTAACTCAAGAACAAAACGCTGATAAATTATTAAATCATCCCTTTTTTAATTAATTTTGAATATCATTTTAAAAAAATAAATTGCTCACCTACCCTATGAATATTACAACCCTAGAAGAATTACAAGAAAAATTTAATTCCGTACTAAGTACAATTACAGAAAAGCAAAGTTTAATAAATCTTGAATTACAAGAAATAGACAACTACTTAAATTACACAGCACCTCCAAGGCGTCATAAAATGGACTTTCATATTGAACCTGAAACTGATGCAATTTTCAAATTACAAGTTGATTTGAACCGAAGAAAATTGCTTAAAAAAGCATTTAATGGGTTTAATGTTTATGGCAAATATGAGCTACCTGTTAACAACCGTAATACTCAAGGAATGATTGATTTAGACAATAATGTTGTTAAACAAGCTTCCGAATTAGCAAAATATTTCAAATGGCTTAAAGAATTAGAAGTAGAAACCTCTTCAAAAATACGTTCAAAAAAATCAAGTCTAACTCATAAACAAAAAATGTTAGCATTACATTATTTAGGATTAGATTTAAGCAAATTTGAGAATACTAATTCTGCAAAAGTTCTTAGTAAAATTCTCGACCTTGATTATGATAATACTAGAAAATATCTTTCTTATCTAGCTTTTGGTAAAAATGAAGTGAGAACTAAAAACAACTTTGAAACCTTACTCAAAATATTTGATATTCAAGGATTTGAAGAAATTACAAACACTATTAAAAAAGATATTGAAAAACTTTAATTTAAGGTTGTGGTTACCCCAATAGATACCCTAGACTAGCTAAATTTCATCTTTGCGTCATTATTAACATAAAATACAGTTAAATAATGGCAAAAATAACATTAGCACAGTTTGAACTTTCCGACATAAAAAAAGTAGTTGAAGAAGTTCTAGAAAAACAATTAAAAGGATTTTCAACTCCAAAGAAAAACGAGTTAAAATTACTTACAAGAAAAGATACTGCAAAATTTCTTTGTATCTCTTTACCAACACTCCACGAATGGACAAAAACTGGTATTGTAAAAGCTCACAGAATAGGTAATAGAGTACTTTACAAGCAAGATGAAGTTCATCAAGCATTACATCAGATTCAAACTTCTAAAACGAGAGGGGGTCAATTATGCTAAAGCGTAAAAATGATTACTCGGTTATTGTTTATTTAGAAAACGAATCAAAACCTAAAAAATGGACTTATGTTCATAAGCTAAATGGTTTTTCATTATTCTTAAATAAAAATCATCCTACTTGGGAATATATGAATGTTTACGAACGAAGAACACGTAAATTTTTGAAACGTTTTAAACCTAACGATTTTATTCCACCATTCATTAACAACTAACCAAACTTAACCTTTAAAATTACCTTTAATAATAACCTTTAATGGTTTTAATTAATATACAACGATTCAGATTATGATAGTCAAAAATACATATGGTATTAGTGTTGCTTTTGCTGAAAATCATCCATACGGAGTTACTCCAAAAAGTGAGTTTACTGGTTCTGCATTACAACGTAAAAAACAACCTAAAAAAACTATAACCAAGAAGCAATCTAAAACGGATGTAGTTAAAGAGAAAAAATTGCGTTCAATGTCTAAACGAACTAAACAAAAAATTAGAAAAAAGATTACTTGTTTCGCAAGAACTCAAAACAAATTAAGTTTTGTTACGCTCACATTTTTGAACAAAGTAACAGACCAACAAGCTATAAATCTTTTAAGAAAGTTTATAGATAACGTAAAAAAACGAAGTAACGATTTCCAATATGTTTGGGTAGTAGAACGACAAACAAAAAACAATGAATTTAAGGGAAATCCACATTTTCATATGATAACTAACAAGTTTTGGAAAATAAAAAAATGGTGGGAATACTGGATTAACCTACAACTTAAAAACGGCATAGAACCTAGAGAAAAGGATTTTAAACCCTCCTCTGCTTTCGATGTAAAGCAATTAAATACAAATAATATTAGAAGAATTACATCTTATGTTACAAAATACGTTACAAAGAACAACGCAAAATTCAAATGTCAAGTTTGGAATTGCTCTAAAAAAGTCTCACAACTCTATACGGATTTCTATACTAAAGAAGAATTTACAGACCAATTTAAAAGGCTTGATGCCGTTTCAAAAGAATATATAGATACAAACCCCGAAAGCCCTGTAATCAATGTTAAAATGATTGATTTAAACCGCCAAACTTTACCTCTTTACAAACGACTAGATAACATAAATAATAACGTAATAAATAAAATATAAAATGAAAAGCTATAGACAACCTAAAAGAAAATATTTAATTGATATTAGAATAATAACTGGGCTAAATTTAACCATAGACCAAAAGAAAATTAAGAAGAATTGTAAACTACTTGATATTGATATGTCATATAGTCCAAGTAAAATTTCTACAAGAAATAATATTTCAATTTTAACAGTAGGTTCTGATTACAACAATCATATCCAATTTGAAGTAAAACACAATTTAGATATCAATGAATTAAACAAAGTTGATGAGAAAATAATACCTGATAATATTAAATCAATAATTACAAGAGCCTATAACCTAATACACCCCAAAACTCTATTCGAATTGGATTTATATGACAATATAGAATATTTATAAAGAAAAATTAATGAGTTAATAACAAATGAATAAAATTATTTTATAGAAATGCACTTTTAACCTACATTGTTTATTTTTGTCATTTACAGGAACAATTCTATATTTAAACGATGAAAAATAAAAAAATAAAAGTAGTAGAATTATTTGCAGGAGTTGGAGGTTTTCGTATTGGATTGGAGAAAAGTAATTATGAAATTATTTGGAGTAATCAATGGGAGCCATCAACAAAAGTACAACATGCTTCAATGGTTTATGAAGAACGTTTTGGAAAAAAAAATCATTCAAATGAAGATATTAACGAGGTTGTAACAAGAAACGTAGAGGAAATTCCCAATCACGACTTACTAGTTGGTGGATTTCCATGTCAAGATTATTCTGTTGCTACAACATTGAATAATTCAAAAGGTTTAAAAGGTAAAAAAGGAGTTCTTTGGTGGTCAATTCACAAAATTTTAGAGAACAAAAAAAACAAACCAAAATACTTGTTTTTAGAGAATGTCGATAGACTTTTAAAATCACCTGCAAAACAAAGAGGTCGTGATTTTGCAGTAATGTTGCAAAGTTTAAATGATTTAGGATATGCAGTAGAATGGCGAGTTATAAATGCAGCAGAATATGGAATGCCACAAAGAAGAAGGCGAGTTTTCTTTATTGGTTATCATAAATCAACCGAGATTTATAAAAGACTTCAAAAATCAAATAAGACTAATTGGTTAATCGAAGAAGGAACAATTGCAAATGCTTTTCCTGTAGAAAAAACAAATTCAATTCAAGAAGTTGAATTGAAAGGAGATTTAGTGGAAATAACTAACAATTTTAATAAAAACGGAAAATTATCGCCTTTTCAAAATACAGGTTTGCTTATAAAAGGTAAAGTTTACACAACTAAAACAATCCCAAATTATGATGGAAAGAGAACTGTTTTAGCAGATGTTATACAAAATGGGGAAGTAACACCTGAATTTTTTATTGACGATAAAGATAAAGACAAGTGGGAATATTTAAAAGGTGCAAAAACCATTGAACGTAAATCGCCAGATGGTTTTGTCTATAAATATTCGGAAGGTGGAATGATTTACCCTGACGCTTTAGATAATGCTTCACGAACTATAATAACAGGAGAAGGTGGAAAATCACCTTCAAGATTCAAACACGTTATTGTTTCTGATAGAGGTTTAAGAAGATTAACACCTATCGAATTAGAAAGACTAAATATGTTTCCAGATAATCACACCAAAATGGATGGAATTACAGATACAAAACGAGCTTTTTTTATGGGAAATGCTTTAGTTGTTGGAGTAATTGAAAAAATTGGAGCAGAACTTTATAAACAGATAAATCAATTTGAGTATGTATGATATAAATTCAGCAGACTCAATTATTGATTTTGCAAAACTACTTAAAGGAAAAACATTAAGAACAGCTTGTGATGTTAATTTTGATGAATACAAGGTAAACGATAAAGGAGGTTATGGAAAAACAACAGAAAAATATTATTTTAATTATGAACCTAATTCTGATGCCGAACCAGATTTTAAAGAAGCAGGTCTTGAACTAAAATGTTCACCTTTAAAAACTCTAAAAAACGGAAATTTTAGATCTAAAGAAAGACTTGTTTTAAATATTATTAATTATTTAGAAGTACATAAAGAAGATTTTGAAACAAGTACGTTTTGGAAGAAAAATGCTCACCTACTTCTAATATTTTATCTTCACGATAAAGAATTAAATCTACTTGATTATATAATAAAATTAGTTGACGATTGGAAATATCCAAATGAAGATTTAAAAATCATTAAAAGAGATTGGGAATTTATCAATCAAAAAATAAAGGATGGAAAAGCTCACGAGTTATCAGAAGGAGATACATTTTATCTTGGAGCTTGCACAAAAGGTTCAACAGCACTAAAATCATTTAGAAATCAACCATTCAATGATGAACAAGCAAAACAAAGAGCATACTCATTAAAGCAAGGGTATGTAAATCATATAATTGCAAATATTGCTCAAGAAGAAACTGCGGTTTATGGAAAGATAATTGAACAACCTGAAATTTTAGATGTAGTTCAATCAATAGAAGAAATTGTAATTTCAAAGTTTCAACCATTTTACGGAAAACCAGCAGAACAAATTGAACAAGAATTAGGTTTAGAATTAAATCAAAAAGCCAAAAGTTATTTTGCTAATCTTACAAATGCAATTCTTGGACTTGAACTCGGTCAAAAAATTGAAGAATTTGAAAAAGCAGATATTCAAGTAAAAACTATTCGACTTAAAGAAAATAATTTACCAAAAGAAGATATTTCATTTCCAACATTTGAATATCTAGAACTTGTAGAAACTGATTGGGAAGATTCGGATTTCAAAAATATTTTAGAAAGCAAGTTTTTCTTTGTGTTCTATCAATTTGAGGAAGAAAATTTGATTTTAAGAAAAGTAAAATTTTGGAATATGCAACATTCGGATATTCTTGAAGCAAAAAATGTTTGGGAAGAAATGGTAAAAACTGTTTCAAATGGAAAGATTGTAAAAGAAGTAACTGACAAAGGAGTAAGAAAAACATTTTTTCCAAAAAAAACTAAAAACAGGATAAGTCACGTTAGACCCCACGCAAGAAATTCAGCAGACACATATGAATTACCTCTTTCGGATAAATTGACAGGACTGACTGAATATACAAAACATTGTTTTTGGCTAAACGCAAGTTATGTGAAAGACGAAATATATCTGAAATAAAATCAATTATTCGTCCCCTGATTCATCCCCTAAAAAGAAAAAAGCCTTACAAACTCAATGTTTATAAGGCTTCTAAAATTTAAAAGCGGTCTGGACGGGACTCGAACCCGCGACCCCCTGCGTGACAGGCAGGTATTCTAACCAGCTGAACTACCAGACCGTTGCTCTTAGCGGATGCAAATATAATAGCGTTTTTTGTATTTGCAAAGGTT
>JAMONB010000355.1 GCA_027066745.1 Flavobacteriaceae bacterium | reverse complement strand
TTTTAAATGGTGGTAATTATGATTTTGTAAAAACTGCTTTAGTTAACCGTAACATTTCTAAACAAAGTTTATCCTATTTAATTTCAGACCACTATCCTCTTTGGGCTGAATTTAAGTTATAGTGATAAAGTTAAGGTAACATACCAAAAAATTATTTTCAGTATAAAACAAACCCCTAGGTACCAAACCCAATTCAAAGTAAATGAATTATATTTTACCCAAACACTCCACTATTAAATAACATCCAGACAAGTTATTATTACCTGAATACCTATTTATTAGTGTTCCTCCTGTCAGTTTTAGTTCTATAAGAGTATCAGTAGCTGATGAAGTAAAAGCATGGATACCCTGATCACCAACATTTTGGTTTGGAGTAGTTGAAGCAAAACCACCTCCATAAGTTCCAATCCTGCCTCCATTATTTGCATTATAAATTGAATATCCGTAAAAGCTGGTAGCACTAAGACTTTTAAGATAACCAGAAATTTTGTAACGGCAATCTCCCTTAAGGTTTACACGCTCTTATCCTGTACTTCCAAGAGTTGTTGTGTAAGGTGTAGTGTACAGCATTATTAACCCTATTGAATTATTGCTGTTCCAAGTAGTATTAAAAGGACAATGATTTCCGAGTCCAAGATTACTAGTTGGGGAAGTTGATAACGTAAATGTTGCGTATTGTTGTGTTGCATTTATTTACGTTTGGATGTTAGAACTTAACGTATTTATGTACTGTAACTCTGTATTTGAAGCAAAACCATCAGCTAATTTTGCAGCATCAATACCCGTAGCTACTTTTGTATTGGTTACTTTTGCATTTCCAATAGTTAGTACTATTTAACCCGTAACATCTCTGGTGTGTGTTGCATATCAGAATCTTAGAACTTGGTTTTAGGTGGGTTATTCTTATTATTGAAACCATTCAAGTTGTGAATGTTCGTTTAATTATCATCAATATAACTTCTGAAGAAGTAATCACTAAAATAACGTTCTAGACTACCTAATAAATTTAATACCTCTGCAATCTAAAAGCTAATTTCAAGAATTAAGAAAGTGACAATTTAAGTTTTTAGGTATTCTTTTATAAATAAATTTCTAATAAAATTGTACTTTTTGCTTCAATTTTCACCTGCTCTATGCAAGCTGGCAGCAATATCGTTTCGCCGATTCTTATGTTATACGACTTGTTATTACATTCAATTTTTCCACTCCCTTCCACACACATATAAATCACAAAAGAATCAAGATTTGCATAATTTTTTTCTAACACTCCTTTTACAATAATAATATTGGTTTTAAAATAGGATGAATGGACTAATTCATTAGACTTATTTTCTTTACAATTATAAATTGTTTTATAGTTGTTATAAAATTCAAAATCGATAGCATCTAGAGCTAAATCTGTATGTAATTCTCTTTTCTCTCCTGTTTTGGTGTCCAATCTGTCATAATCGAAAATGCGATAGGTAATATTGGAAGTCTGTTGAATTTCTGCAATCAATACGCCAGCACCAATAGCATGAACTCGTCCTGTAGGAATATTAAAAGTATCTCCTTTCGTTACTTTTTCAATATTCAAAATCTCTGTTAAAGCTGAATTGTCCAAATGATTTATATAGGATTCTCTTTTAACTTTTTGATTAAACCCAACTATCAATTCCGCATCACTTTCGGCCTGCATCACATACCACATCTCATTTTTACCAAAGGAATTATGGCGCTCTTTTGCCAATGCATCACTAGGGTGTACTTGGATTGATAAAGGCTCCTTAGCATCAATAAATTTGATAAGTAAAGGGAAGTTTTCTCCAAAAACATCGTACACCTTACCCCCAACAAAATCACCTTTAAAAGTATGTATTAATTGTTTTAAGGTCTTACCTTTTAATACTCCTTCAGCAACCAAGGTTTCGCCTTCGTCTATATCTGAAATCTCCCAAGATTCCCCGATGGAATTTTCATCATAGTTTTTATTTAATATTGTTTTCAACTTCTCACCTCCCCAGATACGATAGAAAAAAAGAGAAGAAAATTTCAAGGGGTATAATTTCATATTATCAAATGTTTTAAAAATTTCCTATCTTACTTTTAACAATTAAAAAATCATTGGGTTTCAATATTAATGATCCCAGAAGAACTCTTTGATTCTCTTTTAAATTAATTTCTTTTGAATTTTCACTAAAATTAAAAAAACAATGAATCTTTACTCCGTTATATTCCCTTGTAAATTGTATTATATCGTTAGAAAAAATTAATTCCTTATATTCTCCGTAATGCAATACTGGTTCAGTATTTCTCAATGAAATGAGTTTTTTATATTTATTCAATAGTGAATTTTCTGTTTCCTCTAGGGCAGACACATTTACTTTTCTATAATTTTGATGAACCTTAATCCAAGGTTCTTTAACTGAAAATCCAGCGTAAATACTACTATCCCATTGCATGGGACTTCGTGATTTATCTCTGTTATATTTATTTCCTAAGATAAGAGCATCTTCTTTAGATTTTCCTTCTTTTAAAGCTAATTTATACTGAGTATGACCTTGAACATCTTTCATTTCAGCAATCGAATTAGCAATTATATTTTCCATTCCTATCTCTTCGCCATAATAAATAAAAGGGACTCCTTTAGCGGTTAAAATTAATGCTGCTAAAGCCTCAGCCCTTTCTGGATTACCCTCTGCTAAACGACTCATCAAACGAGGCATATCATGACTCCCAAAAAACAACGTTGGATAATTGCTCATATTATTCTCCATACTTTGTAGTTCACCGAAAATTCGTTGAGCAGAAAACTCTTTAATACTCCCAAAATTAAAATTAAAAATAACATCAAATAAATCTGATCCTTGATATTGTTTAAGTATTTCCATTTTATCACTACCTATTTCCCCAACAATAAATCGGTTATCATATTCATTGATGGTTTTCTTAATAGTTTTCATAGCTTCTTTCACTCCTTTTTGATTAATGTCATAAAGGTGCTTCTGCTTTCCGTTTTCATCAAATGGATTGTCAATCGTTATACCTTCGGTAGTCAAAAAATTAATGACATCAAGTCTAAAACCATTAACGCCCATATCGAGCCAAAACCTTAAGACCTCTTTAATTTCTTCCACAACCTTGGGGTTTCCCCAATTAAGGTCGGCCATTTTAATATCAAATTGGTGGTAATAATACTCATTAGTCAAGCTGTCCAATTCCCAAGCCGATCCACCAAAAAAAGATTCCCAATTATTGGGCTTATCTTTCCAAAGATAATAATCTCTATATGGATTGTCCTTTGATTTTCTAGACTCTTGAAACCAATTCATTTCGGTGGAAGTATGATTTACCACTAAATCCATGATTAATTTTATATCTCTTTTATGGGCTTCTGATATGAATTCCTTAAAATCATCAAGGGTTCCATAAGGTGGGTCAATCATATAATAATCAGACACATCATAACCATTATCTACTTTTGGAGATTTTTGAAATGGAGTCAACCAGATTCCTTTAACCCCAAGGTCTTGGATATAATCCAATTTTGAAGTAATACCTTTAAAGTCACTAAATCCATCTTCATTTCCATCTTTGAAACTCGGCATATAAATCTCATAAAAAACGGTTTCCTTCCACCATTGACTCCCTTCATCTCCTTCAGCATTAGAACTACATGAACTCACCATAAATAATACAAATAATAAACACAAAAAGGCTCTCATAAACAGCTTAATAAATTATTTAATTGCATTTACAATTCATAGCGATAATCAATCACAACATCATCAGCATACAATTTACCATCTCTAATTTCTATCTTCGCATTCACTGGAATAAAAACCAATAGTGCTGAATTCTCTTTCTCCAAGCTAAATGAAAATAATTCACTTACTCCTTTCGAAATAAAGGCTCTTTTAACGGCATCATAAATTTTTACCTCATCATGACCTATATCAATTGTAACCTCTTTCGAATCAGGATTAGGATTGTAATATAGGTAACTAGGAAAAGACTTTTCCTTATAAAAATCTGTTACTAACACATCCAACTGCAGAATATTTTCAATATTAGTTCTCGAAATAATGGCTCCTGCTATACCTACATGTCCACTTCCATAAACGCTAAATTGAGATACTTTTGGATTGTCTTTATTCCAGTGCATCCCATCTCCTATTGCTACTGGTGCTTTTATATATTCAAATTGAGGGTAATGTGCCTTTTTTATTAATCCTTCATAAGCGATTACACCTTTAGTATGTTCTTTTTCTTCTGGAATTGTTTGGTGTTCATCTGGAATTTCATTTGGATAAAACAATCGCGATGCATTGGCGGCATTCAACATCCATTTCCCAATGGAATTTGCATAACGTTGATCATAACGAACCATTGGTACCAGAGGCCACATAGTATCGTAGGTATTCATCAAAAACCCAAATCCACCATTATGAGTGGTACTACCCACTATTCCAGAGACATCATATCCATTCCAATTATCAACAAGAACACCCCAACCATCTCGACAAACAGAATCCCCATTAAAGGTCCAGTTTAAGATGTTTGAAAAATCATAATTAGTTCCTTGTTCTGCATTCATTCTCGCAGCGATATATGCGCCAAACGGCATTAATATTTCATAAAAATAATTCTCTTCTTGATTCAACAGTGCTTCTAAGGATGATTTAGCTCCAACCAAATACTTAGGATCTCCGAATTTTTTATATGCTAAATAAAGGACATAAGCATGTCCCGCTGCAGCATCTTGCTGAGTACAAATCCAGTTTTTTTTTGCTTCCATTGTTGAGTAATCAAAAAAGGAGTATGCATAATCTCCATTTAAAACGGTATCTGCTTTATAAAATTGATTGGCAATAGTACGTAATAAAGTATTATAATCCTTTTCCTTTGGGTAGAAGTCGGCAAGGGCATAAAACATCACATTTGGATATACATCATACCACCAATCCCTAGCATATCCACCTCCTAATTGAGCAACCTCAGGTCCAGTATTATTCATAATGATGTTCCAATTATTCTCAGTGTTAAAGTAATTTTTCAACATTCCAACATAATTCTCACCTCCTTGATTAGACTTATCTATACCAACCATACTAGCCCCTAATACTGAACCAATACTAGCCAAAGCCTCATGGAAAATTCCATCATAATTTTTAGCGCCTTGTCTAACATCACCCATTGCCGTATAGATACCAAAGGTTTCCTGATCGATGTTTTTACGTGAATTATCCTTCCATATCAATGGCCAATACTCCCCTGTTTGACTTGGGTCATATACCTTAGCATCATAATCTTTAGCCAATTGATTAAAATCTAAAATTTTAAAAGGTTTAGGGAAATTAGGCATAGAATCAATACGTTTGATATTTTTTTGAATAACAGGATTTACATTTTCAAATTGTGTAGTATTAGCACAAGAAATCAAAAATAAACCCCCTACAAGAATTAAAATACTGTTTAATTTAAACATTCTCATTTTCTAATTTATTTTGTATTTTTAAAAGCTGTTTTGTAATAACCATTGAAATTAATTGAAGCACTCCAATTATCAATAAGGCATATCTTAAAGCAATGTCTGCATTTACAAAAAACGCTAGAGTTAAAAAAGTACCTGCTCCAATAAATCTCCCTGCAAACAATCCAAACTCATGATTCAGAATATACGAAAACTCATTTCTGTTTTCAATTTTTGAAAGCAAATCTATCACTTTTAATTGGATAGGAAAATAAGCTATATCTAGTAATGGTCTTGCAATTAATAACAAAAACATAAAAATTATAACGCCTTCTGAATTAAACATTAAACCATTGATAAAAGATGCTAAGAAAAAGAATATAAGACCCGCACTAAAAATAGCCAATCTATGTTTAGGCTTAGAAATTTTACCTAAAATTAGCATTACACATGCAGCTATTAGTGCTCCTATAGACTGAGCTGTGCCCAATGCACCTTCAGACTCAAAAAATTTCATCATCAGCATAGCTGGAGCTGTTACAATAAATCCTTGTGCTAGTCCTTTTAAAAATGACAATTGAAGCATCTTACCCCAGAGTTTATGAAACTTGAAATATAAAAATTTCTCACTTTTAGGTTTTTCGTATTTCCCAAAGTGAAATACTATAGACGCTATAATCGTGATGATAAACACCACTCCTGTAACAACCTGATACCCTTTATTAATACCCTCATCTGACGATCCGTTACCTTTTATTAAATACCAACCTATAATCAAAGGTACAATAGAGGCAATTATGGTGTAAAAAAAGGTTTCTAAACCATAATAAAAATTTCGTGTTTTATCCTTTGTAGTCGCCAAAACTAAATAATCTCTGTTAGCCCAATACAATCCAAATGACATTCCCATAATCAATCCTGCACCTACCAATCCATAATAACTAATTTCTTCCAATGACATCATAAACACCATGGAAACTCCGCTCAATATCATCCCAAGGGAAAACAATTTTTTGATATCTATTCTATTCAATAAATAACCATTGATATAAAAAGTGATTGGAATACCTGTATAAATAGCCAATTGATAAAACATTACTTTAGCTGGGTCATTTGAATTTCTCATGATATATGCCGCTACAAATATGTCAATTACGGGAAGTACAAATGCATAAATAACATTGGTGAATATCAATATTTTTGCACTTTTTGAAAAATCTTTAAATCCTACTTTTACTAGTGCTCCCATTATTGTTCTAATGTTTTTAAAATCTCCTTGATAGAGAAAGTTGCTAATCCTACAAATTCATCGGCAGCACCATAATACATTTGAATTTCATCGCCATTTACAATATGACCATTAGTAAAGATAACCTCCCCAAAAAATCCTTTTTTTTCATATTCTGCTGTAGGCACCATGATAGGTTTTTCCGAGCGAGCTATTACTTTAGATGGATCCTCTAAACTCAATAAAATAGCACCCAAACAATAGCGATTCGCCTCTGTAGCTCCATGATAAATTTCCAACCAGCCCTTTTCTGTTTTAATAGGTGCTGCTCCTGCACCTAATCGTTTACTATCGAATTTACCCTCTCTAGTTTTTGCCAAACATTTATGATTCCCCCAGTGTATTCCATCTTTAGATTCTGCCAACCAGATATAATTCCCTCCTAACTCAGGGCTGCTAGGTCTATGAAGTGCATAAAATTTTTTATTTATTTTTTCTTCGAAAATTGCACAATCCTTATTATGTGGACTAAAAATCATTCCTCTCTTTTCAAAATTTATCCAATCTTTAGTGGTT
>JAMONB010000354.1 GCA_027066745.1 Flavobacteriaceae bacterium | reverse complement strand
TTTTTTCTACTCAACTCTTCTAAAGCCATTTCTACCATGCTAACTGCACCTTCTACAATTTTATGACGTGCTGCTACGATAGCTGTTGCTTGCTGTCTTTTCAACATAGCATTCGCAATTTCTTGTGCATAGGCTAAATACCCTATTCTTGCTTCTAACACTTCTATACCAGCAATAGACAAACGTTCTTCTATTTCTTTTTCTAAAGCGTGACTCACTTCGTTTACACTTGATCGAAGCGTAATATCTTCTACGTGCCCTTCGTCTGCAAAATTATCATACGGATACATACTTGCTAATTTACGAACAGCAGCGTCAGTTTGAACTCGTACAAAATTTTCATAATTATCAACATCAAAAGCTGCTCTGTAAGTATCTTCAACACGCCAAACTAAAATAGTACTTATCATAATAGGGTTACCCAACTTGTCATTTACTTTTAAACGTTCACTATCAAAATTACTAGCTCTTAATGATATACTTCTTTTTGTGTATAGCGGATTTGCCCAAAAGAAACCATTGTCTTTTACCGTGCCAACATATTTACCAAAAAGTAATACTACTTTTGATGTATTTGGATTTACCAAGAAAAACCCAGGCAAAATCAATACCCCTAAAATTATAGCAACTACAAAAGCAATGTCAACAGTAAAAAATCCGTAAATTCCTCCTCCAATTAAAGCTATCGCTACTACTAACATAAAATAACCATTTGGCACTCTGATATTTTTTTCTTGGCTCATAATTATAAATTTAAAATGATATTATTTTAATATCACAAATATATAATATTTTTTTTTGAATTTCCAAATTTTATAACAACAAATTTTATAACTTAGCAAAAAAATAAACAGATGAAATCAAAATTTTCAATTTTTATTATTGGTCTATTATTCATTAGCTTTACAACATCTTCAAAACCTACTTGGGGATCAACAGGTCATAGAACTATTGGGAAGATAGCTGAAAATCATCTTAAAAAAAGAGTACTTAAAAAAATAGATAAACTCTTAGATGGCGAAAGTTTGGCTTTTGTTTCTACCTATGGAGACGAGATTAAATCAGACAAAAAATATAATAAGTATTATACTTGGCATTATGTAAACATGCCATTTGATAAGACTTATGAGGATTCAGAAAAAAATCCTAAAGGCGATTTAGTCACAGGAATTACTACTTGTGTTAAAATACTTAAAGATAAAACTAGCTCTAAAGAAGATAAAATTTTCTATTTAAAACTGCTAGTCCATTTGGTAGGCGATTTACACCAACCGCTTCACATAGGAAGAAAAGAAGATAAAGGCGGCAATACCATACAGGTTCAATGGTTTGGTAAAGGCACAAACTTACACAGAGTTTGGGATCAGAATATGATTGCTAAATGGGGAATGAGCTATTTAGAATTGGCAAATAATGCTGATGATTTATCAAAAGCACAAATCAAAGCCATTCAAAATGGCACCGTGGTGGATTGGGTTCATGAAACACATAAAATCACAAAAGAGATATATAATTCTGCTGAAGTTGGTGAGAATTTAAGGTACAATTACAATTACACGCATTTCAAAACCGTAAGAAAACAATTACAAAAAGGCGGAATCAGATTGGCAAAATTGTTAAACGATATTTTTGAATAATCTAAAATTAACTACCTCGATCTAAGAGATTATAGATATCAAGAACAAGACCGTTTCATTGCAAGAATCAAAAAGTATTCTACCTTAGCGCCTGATTTAAAAGCCTTTGCCCTAGATTAGGTGCTTCAGAAAATTCTTATTATTAGTCCTACAGATTTTATTACCTACCTAAATTTGAATAAATTATTCTAAGGTTAAAATCAAATCATCTTGTTTAACCATAACACCTGCCGTTAAAGTAACTGATTTTACCTTACCAGACTTTACTGCTGTTACAGTTGTTTCCATCTTCATTGCCTCAATAATAAATAAAGGGTCATTTTCTTTTACTTCATCTCCTTTTTTTACCAAAACACTATATAATGCCCCTTGCAATGGTGCTCCTATTTGATTCGTATCGTCTTTGTCAATCTTAATATATTCATCTTTCTTAATATCTAAAGAATTATCTTTAACCTCTACATATCTGTTTTCACCATTCACTTTAAAAAACACTAAGCGAACACCTTCTTTATTAGAACTACCAATCGACAGTAATTTTACTACAATTGTCTTACCTGGTTCTAGCTCAATAAGTGTTTCTTCATGACGCTTCATTCCATAAAAGAAATTTTGCGTAGGTAAAATAGATAGATTTCCATATTTTTTATACTGCTCATGTGCCTGTTCAAAAACTCTTGGATATAGGCTGTACGATAAAAAATCTTCAAATTCAATAGCTCGTGTAAATCCTTTTTGAAACTTTTTTCTAAACTTTTCAAATTCTACATCAAAATTAACTGGTTTTAAATGTGCATTAGGTCTATTCTTATAAGGCTTAACATTCTTTAATATAATCTTTTGTAATTTCTTAGGGAACCCTCCTACAGGCTGACCTAAATCTCCTTTAAAGAAATCTATTACAGAATCTGGAAAAGAAATCTCTTGACCTCTTTGCATAACATCGTCAGGAGACAAATCGTTTGTAACCATAAATATGGCCATATCTCCAACCACTTTTGAACTTGGTGTCACTTTTATTAAATTACCAAACATTTTATTTACCTTTTCATACATTTTTTTTACATCCTCAAAACGATTAGCGAGTCCTAATGCTGATGCCTGAGGGCGTAAATTAGAGTACTGTCCACCAGGTATTTCATGTTGATACACTTCTGCAGTTCCTGCTTTTAATCCAGATTCAAAAGGATAATAATATTCTCTAATATCTTCCCAATAATTTGAGAATTGATTTAATTTGCTAATGTCAAATTCATTTGCTCTTTTATGGTATTTCATTACCTCTACAATTGAATTAAAATTTGGCTGTGAGGTCAATCCTGACAATCCGCCAAGTGCAACATCAACTACATCAACTCCAGCCTCAATAGCTTTTAAATACGTTGCAGATTGTACAGAAGAAGTGTCGTGAGTATGCAAATGAATAGGTACTTTTACTGTATCTTTTAATGCATTCACCAATTCAGTTGCGGCATAAGGTTTTAACAAACCTGCCATATCTTTAATAGCAATCATATGTGCACCTGCATTTTCTAAATCTTTAGCCAATTGCATATAATATTTTAAATTATACTTAGTTTCATTTACATCTAAAATATCACTTGTATAGCTAATTGCGGCTTCAGCAATTCCTCCTGTATTCTTTCGAACATAATTAATACTTGGTTCCATTGCTTTTACCCAATTTAATGAATCAAAAATTCTAAAAACATCTATCCCATTTTCCCATGATTTTTCTACAAATTTTTCAATAAGATTATCAGGATATGCCTTGTACCCTACTCCATTAGAGCCTCTTAAAAGCATTTGGAATAAAATATTAGGTATTGCTTTACGAAGCTCACGTAGGCGAGTCCAAGGACTTTCATGTAAAAAGCGTAAACAAACATCAAAGGTTGCACCTCCCCACATTTCTATACTAAATGTATTTGAGTGGTTTTTAGCAAAACTTTCTGCTACTTTCAGCATATCATAAGTTCGCATTCGGGTAGCTAATAATGATTGATGAGCATCACGAATTGTAGTATCTGTATAATGAATTTTCTTTTCTTTTTTTAACCAATTACAAAATTTTTCTGGACCAAGCTTTGTCAACAAATCTTTTGTTCCTTTAGGAAATTCAGCAATATGATTAAACTTTGGTATTTTCGGATTTCTAAATACCTTGGTATTGTCTACAAATTTCACATCAGGATTGCCATTAACAATCACCTCCGCTAAATAAGCACTAACTTTTGAAGTACGGTCTTGAGATAATTTAATTTTAAACAAAGAAGGTGTATTCTGAATAAAATTAACAGTAGCTTTTCCTGTTTTAAATGTTTTATGCTGAATTACATTTTGTAAAAAATGAAGATTCGTTTTTACACCTCTAATTCGAAATTCTTTTAAAGCCCTTACCATCTTACGTGTAGCTCCGTCTAAAGTTCTACCATGAGCCGATACTTTTACTAACATAGAATCGAAAAACGGACTCACGCTATACGATTGATAAATACTCCCAGCATCTAAACGGATTCCCATTCCTGAAGCACTTCTATAGGTAGTTATCATACCATAATCTGGTGTAAAGTTATTCTCAGGATCTTCTGTTGTTAATCGACATTGTAAAGCAAAACCATAGGTAGCTAAAGAGTCTTGATCGTAAATTTTAATTTGTTTATCAGATAACTTATAACCACCAGCAATAAATATTTGAGTTTTTACCAAATCAATGCCTGTTACCATTTCAGTAACGGTATGTTCTACTTGAATACGTGGATTTACTTCTATAAAAAATACATTATCTGCTTCATCTACCAAAAACTCAACTGTTCCAATATTGTTATAATTCACCTCTTTTGCAATAGCTACAGCATAGGTATACAATGAGTTTTTTACATTAGTTGAGATATTATATGATGGAGCAATTTCAACTACTTTTTGATGTCTACGCTGTACAGAACAATCTCTTTCAAATAAATGACGGATGTTTCCATGGTTATCGGCAACAATCTGAACTTCTATATGTTTTGGATCTTCAACATACCTCTCTAAAAACATTGTATCATCACCAAAAGCATTTAATGATTCATTTCTTGCTGAATCAAAATGCATATTTAAATCATCTGCATTTCTTATAATTCGCATTCCTCGTCCACCACCACCAGATGCAGCTTTCAGCATTAAAGGATAACCTATGTTTTCAGCTTCACTCAAGGCAACTTTCAAAGAGGTTAATTTCTTTTTACTACTCTCAATAATAGGTACCTTACTTTTTGTTGCAATTTTTTTTGCTTGAATTTTATCTCCTAAAGCATCCATTACTCTAGGGTCTGGACCAATAAAAACAATATCATTCTCTGCACATTTACGAGCAAATTCAGAATTTTCTGATAAAAACCCATAACCAGGATGAATGGCATCTACATTTTTTTCTTTTGCTAAATTAATAATTGCATCTTTGTCTAAATAAGGCTTTAAAGGTTGATTGTTTTCACCTATTTGATAAGATTCATCAGCTTTATATCTATGTTGAGAATACCTATCTTCATAAGTATAAATAGCCACTGTACTAATATTAATTTCTGTACACGCTCTTAAAATTCTTATTGCTATTTCGCCTCTATTTGCAACTAATATTTTTTTAATTTTCATTTGAAAAAAATTTGATTATTTATTTTTTGATTAATGAATAATATAAGGATTGATACTTTGATAATTTTTTATAACAAAGTCTAAAGCACTTTTTAGTAACATTCCCATATTATTTGACTTTTTAAATTTTACATCACCAGTTAATTCAAATAGCCCTTTTTTTAGTTGAGTAATTTTTTCAGGTGTAGAAATTACGTCTTTAGACATTATACCTAATAAGCTTGACAACCTATCTTGATTACTTACAGCTCTTTTAGCCAATAAAGACCTTTCTTCTAATTGATATTGATCAATAGATTCTTTTTGTAAAATTTCATCTGTCAATTCAACCAATTTATTATTCTCTTTCAAAAATTGAGGTAAATATACCCTTGGGTTACCTTCATAAGATTGCTGGTCAAAATCAATAGCTCTAATTCTATATTGAATTCTATCAAAATCATGGGTCAATACCATAACATAATTATATGACCGCATATCTCCTAGCAATCTCACAAAACAACGTTCATTAAATTTCACAAACTCTTTAGCTATAGCATTTCTATCTTGTTCAGAACAATTATCTAAATGACTTTCTATAAAAACATCTCCAGGTATTCCTGAAATATGTTCTTCAATCAAAGTATCTTTATACACCAAAAAATAAATATGATTTGGCGATAATAAATGTTCTAATTCTAAACCATAAATACGAGAAGCATCTGCTTTCTTAATATAAAAAAAGACATAATTATCATTTAAAATATTTCTAACTTTTATCCGAAATGGTTTTGAGTTACCAAAAGTACAAAAATCAATACTATCAATACTTAAATATGGTAGCATAGTATCACTACCATCTGCATGTAAAATTGTATAAATATGTTTTAAACTCTGTTCAATCTCATTACGCTCATGTTCAGCAAAGTAGGTGCTTATCCAAAGCGTATCATTTCCTTCTTCATCATAAATTTCTATTGCACCTTGAAAACGCAATAAATCATCATAAAAAATAGGTATTTTAATATTCCGCCCATGTTCAGTCAAATAATCTGAAAGAAATTCAGTAATTGGAAAAGCTGGTTTCTTCTTTGATATCAATTTTTGATTCATCGTACACTTTTAAAATTATCCTTAAATATACATATGATTTATGTAAAAATATTAAATTATAAAGACTAAAAATTTCAATATAAAAAGATGTATAATTTATTGGTATTAAAATATAATGAAAACTTTAGCGTTAAACACATAACCCAAAACCTGAATTAAATGAAAACAGTACATTTTATAAAACTTTTAATAGTTTTATTTATAGGGATTTCAACAACAGCTTATACTCAAAAAGAATCTGGAACACTACCTGATGGTTTTGTATATGTTAAAAATGAGATTCCAAATTTACGAAGTGACTTACGTTATTATTCTACCAATAACTTTATTGGTAAACCTATTGACGGATATTTAAAACCAAAATGTATTTTAACTAAAGAAGCTACTGCAGCACTTAAAAAAGTACAGGGCGAATTCGAAAAATTAGGTTTCGGATTATTAATATTTGATGCTTACAGGCCTCAACGTGCTGTAAATCAATTTGTGAAATGGGCTCAAGACAGCACTGATACCAAAATGAAAGATCAATACTATCCTAATATTGATAAAAAAGATTTATTTAAAAAAGAATTTATCGCAACAAAATCTGGTCATAGTAGAGGGAGCACTGTTGATTTGACTATTGTATCATTAAAAACTGGACATATATTAGATTTAGGTAGTGATTTTGATTTATTTGATGAAAAATCATCTGTAGATTATAAGAATATTACTAAAAATCAACACTCTATACGATTAATGTTACAACGTAGAATGGCAAAGTATGGCTTTAAACATTATGAAAAAGAATGGTGGCATTTTACCTTAAAAAAAGAACCATATCCAGATACTTACTTCGATTTTTCAATAGAATAAAACATAAAAAACCGCTCGTTGAGCTACCGTCTGGACACATTTCTAAAAAGTATCCATCCT
>JAMONB010000353.1 GCA_027066745.1 Flavobacteriaceae bacterium | reverse complement strand
AACTTGGGTAGGTAAACCTCTACCTAGTTCTCAGACTAGTAAAGCACATCAATCTAGATATCGGTCATTAAGGACATGGCTTGTAGAAAGGACTATTCAGCATGATTCTTTTAGTGTTGTTGAGAAAATGGCTCTCTTCTGGCAAAACCATTTTGCATGTGATTATATATCAAGTGATACACAAGGAGGTTACGAGTATTTAATGTTATTAAGAAGTAGTTGTTTGGGTAATTTTAAACAAATGGTCAAAGAATTGACGATTCACCCTCTTATGTTACGTTTTTTAAATGGTAATTCGAGCACAAAAAAACATCCAAACGAAAATTACGCAAGAGAGCTTTTTGAATTATATACAATAGGAAAAGGACCTCAAATAGCAAATGGAGATTATACCTATTATACAGAGCATGATATTTTAGAGGCTGCTAAAATTTTAACGGGATGGCGGTATAAAAATAAATCAACTATTTCTCTTCCTCTTATTTCTTCTTATTTCACGGAATCTAGACATGATAATACGGATAAAACACTTTCTGAAAAATTTGGCAATACAATTATAAAAGGAAATAATGCATTAGAGTATTCAGATTTAATAGATGTAATTTTTAAAGAAAACCAAGTGGCACGATTTATTTGTAAAAAAATATATCAATGGTTTGTAAAGGCAGAAGTAAATTCAGCAATTGTCGAAGGGATGTCTCAAACCATGATTGCTAATAACTATGAGATAGTACCAGTAATAAAAGAATTATTATTAAGCGAACACTTTTACACTATAGAAAATAGGGGAACTATTATAAAGAGTCCAATAGAATTTATGGCAAGTTTAGTTAAGTCAACAAACAGTAAGATTTTAGATTTAAACTATTCTACTGAAGATAATTATAGAATTTTATACACTATAAATTCAAGTTTTAAAAATACAGGGATGCAATATTTTTTACCTCCTAGTGTAGCTGGTTGGACTGCATATTATTTAGAACCAAGTTTTTCAGAATTATGGATTAATAGTGCCTTATTATTGAATAGATTCAGTATCTCTGATACAGTTACTTTATATAAGGGTTATAGAAATTACCCAAAAAATGATAGTAGGTATAAAATAGATATATTAGGTTTTTTGAATCAAATTTCACAAGTAGCTGATGCTTCAAATGCAGAAATAGTAATTGATCAATTAGAACTCTTATTTTGTTGTAAACCTCTAGAAATAAATCAAAGAAAAGAATTAAAAAAGACATTAACTGACGGGCTTCCAGATTTTGAATGGACTGCAGAATATAATGACTACATAGCTAATTCTAATGATGCAAGTTATTCAAAACCAGTTGAAAAAAGAATAAAATTAGTATTGGCTCAATTATTTCATATGCCAGAGTTTCAAATTCAATAATTATGAAGAGAAGAGATTTTATAAAAAGAACAGGTCTATCCGCACTTGGTATGCCTATGTTAATTAAAGATGTGAGTTATCAATCTATAAAACCACTATTTACTATAGATGAATCTGCTGAAGATAGAATATTGGTAATTATAAGAATGAATGGTGGTAATGATGGCTTAAATACTGTTATTCCTTTAGATAGTTATGACAATTTAGTTAAGCAAAGATCAAATATAATTTTACCCAAAAGTAATATTTTAGATTTGAAAGTTTCAAATTTAGGATTTCATGGAGCAATGACCGGAATGAAAAATATGTTTAATAATGGTACCTTATCAGTCATTCAAAATGTTGGCTATGAAAATCAAAACCGTTCACATTTTAAATCTTCCGATATATGGTCTAGAGGACTAATTGGCAATAATGGAACAACTGGTTGGTTAGGTAGATTTCTTGATAAAGATTATCCAAATTTTCCTGAAGAATACCCCAATGATGATTATAAAAACCCGTTCGCCATAAGTGTAGGAAGTCAAGTGTCACCTACTTGTCAAGGTTTGCGTTCAAATTTTTCTATGTCTGTTGCTGATCCATCTAATGTAAAGCAGTTAAGTACCTCTATTACTAATTTTGAAAATTCTAATTATGGAGATAAATTAAAATTTATAAGTTTAATGATTAACCAATCTAATTCGTATTCTGTAGAAATAGAAAACGCAATTAACAAAGGGAATACACTTTCAAAATTATACAATAACGAAAATAAATTAGCAAAACAGATGAGAAGTGTTGCTCAATTAATCTCAGGAGGGCTTAAAACGAAAATATATATATTTAATGTAAATAAATTTGATACGCATAGTACACAGGTTGAACAAAATGACACTACAATTGGAAAGCATCAATTACTTTTAAAAACTATTTCAGACGCAGTAGAAGCTTTTCAAGATGATTTAAAATTATTAGGCTTAGAAGATAGAGTGTTAGGTATGACATTCTCTGAATTTGGAAGGCAAATAGCTTCAAATGCGAGTTATGGTACTGATCATGGAGAGGCCGCACCAATGTTTTTATTTGGCTCATGTTTAAAAAATTCAGTTATGGGCGAAAATCCAATAATTTCTGATAAGATTGAAAAGCAAAAAGCTGTTGATTTTGAATATGATTTTAGAAATATTTATGCGTCAATTTTAAAAGAGTGGTTTTTAGTGCCACCTTCGCAAATTCAATCATTGTTTGAGCATCAAATTGTTTTTCAAGAGTTAATTTCATGTGGCGGTAACCCAGCAGTCGTTGAAGAAGAACAAGAAATTGTAATTTACCCCAATCCTACTGTATCTTCAGCTACTTTAGTATTTTCTTCAGCTAAAGAGAGAGTAACAGTCTCAATTTACGATCTGTCAGGACGCCGTATAAAAGTAATGTTTGATAAAAACCTTCTTAAAGAAAAACATCAAATTCTAATAGATGTGTCTGCATTGCCTTATGGAGGGTATATAATATTTATTGAAAAGAAATCGGGAGATTTGAAGACTCGTTTACTAAAAGTAAAACATTAAAAAACAATAAATCTAGAAGAGAGATAGAAAAAGGAGTTTTTTATAACATCTCTTTTATTTATAATCTCTTCTAGAATCTTAAGTAAATAACTCAAATAATAATTTCCCTTTCATAGCAATTGTATTGAGCATACATCTTCACTTATTTTGCAGAGCAAAGATATTGAGAGAAATCTTTTTTCACTTTCTGTAATTGGACAAACTATTGCTATAGTTAGACATTTTATGGTCTAATTAGAGATAATGCATACATTTGAGGAAATTATAAAATTATATTTGTGAAAAAAATACTTTTTGCACTTTTTTTCTATTCAATTTCATTTTATTCTCAGAATAATATCGATGGCTCTTTAAAAAGTAGTGATTCAGAAGACAGGGCTACTTTTCATCTTGATAAGGTTTTTGATGCTATAGATAGAGATTTAGCACTGGTTCATGCCAAGCAAGCGTTACACTACGCTAGAGTAGCAAATAATGATACGTTGATTATGAAAGTATATCACGCATTGGCACATGCTTATAAGAAAAAACAAAATTATAAACTTATTAAACTATATTCTCATAGATGTTTAGAGTTAGCTCAAAAATTAAATGATAAGTATTTTTTGTTTTTAAGTAATAATTTGTTAGGTATTGTAAAGGCTAGTGAAAAGCAATATCAATTATCAACAGAATATTATAGTAATGCTTTAATTCTAACAAAAGAAAGAAATGACACTATAAATGAATCGTTACTTTACCATAACATAGCTTTAAATTATTATCTTATAGATAATTTTAAATTGGCTAAAATGTTCATATTAAAATCAGAAGAGACCTATAAATCAATTCAAGTATTTGAAGAACCTTATAGAAAGGATTTTGATTTTATTTTTTTATATATAAAGAAAGCCATAATTATAGATGATAAAAAGGAAGCTTTATTGTATGTAAATCAAGCTATTAAAAAAGCTAAACAAATTGATTATAACACCTATCTTCCATTAACATATAAGTATAAAGGAAGAGTATATTTAAAACACAATGATTTTGATTTAGCTTTAACAAATTTTAAGAAAGCATCGGTACTTGAAGCAGATCATAAATCTTCAGATACTTATTTAGAGCTAATTAATGTTTTGGTAAAACTAAAACAGTATAATATTGCAAAACAGTATGTAGATACGTTATTACAGACTTTTAATGACACAGATGTCAAAGCTGTGTTTTTAGATAAAAATATAGTATTAGCTGAAGTTTATCAAAAAGTGAATGAACTTGATAAGGCATTATTTTACACAAAAAAAAGAGCAATAATTTCTGACTCATTATTGAAATACAATAATGATGGATTGTTTGCTGAATTTGGAAAAAGATTTGAAACTTTAGAAAAAGAAAAAGAAATTAAAGAACAACAGCTTGTTATTGAAGAACAGAATGGTGAAAAGAAGAATATTTTTCTTTTTGGAGGAATAGCCCTGCTTTTTGGTCTTTTACTTTTTCAATGGAGGTTTAATATGCAAAAGAATAAAAAGAAAGAAATGGAAGATGCCTACGAAAAAGAAAGGGATTTTAATCATATGAGAACTGCTTTTTTAGAAAATATATCTCATGAAATTAGAACTCCATTAACTTTGATAAACGGGTATTTACATTTAATAAATGATGAAGTTGAATGTCCTAAAATAAGAAAGTATGTAGATAGTGCCTTGGTGAATAGTAAAAAAGTAATTTTTGATGCAGATGAAATATTAAGTTTATTGAAATTTGAAGATCATAAATTATTATTAAAAACTGTTTCAAAGCCATTAAATGAATTTCTGAAAAGTATTTTATTGTCATTTGAAGTCTTAGCCGATACTAGAAATTTAAAATTGGTTTATAAATCTAAAATTAGTAATGATGTCAACGTAGAAATTGATGCTAGAAAAGTGGATAAAATTTTGACAAACTTAATTTCAAATGCCATTAAATTTTCTGATAGTAATTCAAAAATTATTTTCAATGCCTTAATTAATGATGATACCTTAGAGGTAAAAGTGATTGATTTTGGACAAGGGATTGATGTAGAGGATCAACAGCGTATTTTTACTCGTTTTTACCAATCAAAGAACAATAAAGCAATAGGAGGAATTGGCATAGGTCTTTTATTAGCTAAAGACTTTGCTAGGTTCTTAAAGGGAGATGTGACTGTAGAGAGCAAGATAGGTAAAGGGAGTGTATTTACTTTTACAATGCCAATAATTTTAGCAGATATAGAAGAGACTATTGAAAGACAAGTACAGAAAAGTAGTATACAATCTAAAAGTACTATAGAGAATAATGATAAACCTTCTATATTAATTGTTGAAGATAATATTGAAATGAGTAATTATTTAAAAGAAATATTAACTCCATATTACAATTGTACATTTGCTTTTAATGGTTCTGAAGGATTATATTTAGTGAAAAATCAAGTTTTTGATTTGGTAGCATCTGACATTATGATGCCAAAAATGGATGGTTATCAATTTAGAGAAAAATTAAAGTTAATTTCTAAATATGCTAAAATTCCTTTTATTCTGATTACTGCAAAATCTTTACCTGAAGATAAAATGAAAGGGTTTTCTATAGGTGTTGATGATTATATAACGAAACCTTTTCAAAAGGAAGAATTGATTGTGAGGATTGATAATTTATTAAGAAATAGTACCAATTTAAAATTGTGCTTTAATGGAGATTTATCTGATGATGTGCAAGGAGAAACACATACAGATAAATTAATAAATGAGGTCAAAAAAATAATACTTGATAACTTGTCAAATGAAAATTTTAAAGTGGAAGACTTGGCATTACAAATTAAATATAGTCAAAGACAATTGGCAAGAATATTAAATAAAGAAACAGGACTCTCAACAGTTAAATTTATCCTTGAAATAAAACTAGGTGAAGCTTATAATATGATAGAGAGTCAAAAATATAAAACGATTAGTGAAATACAATATGAAGTTGGTATTACGAGTCCATCCTATTTTAGTGAAAAATTTAAAAATAGATTTGGTATCAATCCAAGTGAATTGATGCAGAAGTCTAATTCATAATTAGGCGTCAATTTTCACTTTAGCTCCGCTAAAATCAGCATTTCCAGTTAATTTATCAATCTTGTTGTGATCTGTTAAATCGTTCAGGCTTACACCTGAATTTTCTGTGGCAGTACTTATTTGAGTTCCTTTTCTGTGATGCCCCCATCCATGAGGAATACTAACTACCCCTTGCATCATTGTGTCAGTTATTTCTATAGGGAGTTTTACTTCGCCAACGTTTGATGTTACGGTAACAATTTGTCCATCTTTAATGTTTAATGTATTTGCATCTTTAGAATGAATAAGTAAAGTACAACGTTGTTTACCTTTGGTAAGACGCTTGCTATTATGCATCCAAGAATTGTTAGATCGTAAATGTCGTCTGCCAATTAATGAAAAAGGATAAGTTTTATTTGTTTCAGATTCACATTGGGCTAGTTTAGTCTCTAATCTATCTATGTCTTTTAAAAATAGAGGGTGTGCCAGCTCAACTTTTTTATCTTTAGTAAATAATCGTTCGGGTAATTGTGGTTTTAAGACACCAAAATCTAATCCGTGAGGGTGTTTTTTTAACTCTTTGACGGATAATTTAGGCTCTTTATAGCTACTGTATTGCAGCATAAAATCAAGAGTTTGTTCTAGGTTTGCAGGATTTTTTTCACCGCTCAATCGTTCTGTTAGTGCCTTTAATATTTCCCAATCATGACGTTGATCTTCATTTTTTTCAAAGAGAGCTTCAGAGTATTTTGCTGTATTTCTGATTGCAAATTGATGGAAAATCAAGTCGTAAATTGGTGTTTCTAACCCTGTGGTTGTTGGTAAGATAATATCAGCGTGTTTAGTGGTTTCATTAAGATAGATGTCAATAGCAACCATAAATTCTAAAGACTCAAAAGCTTTTTCGAGTTGAGTTCCGTTTGGTGTAGATAATACAGGGTTTCCAGCAATAGTAACCATAGCTTTTATCTGATTTTTACCTTCAGTTAAAATTTCATCAGCAAGTGTAGCCACAGGAAATTCACCTGTAAATTCAGGTAGTTTTCTAACAGAACTCTGACGTTTATTAAAACTACCCGTTTTACCTGTCATTTTAGACATGCCAACAATATCAATAGCTGGTAGTGTAAATAAAGCCCCGCCAACACGGTCTAGGTTGCCAGTGATACAGTTAAGTACGTTAACTAGCCATTGGCAGATTCCTCCAAATTCTTGAGTTGAAAGGCCTAATCTACCATAACAAACAGCAGTTTTTGAATTCGCAAACTGTTCAGCCAATTCATAAATACTTATAACATCAATTCCTGTAATTTTGGTTACTTTTTCAGGAGGATATTTTTTCACGAGTTTTTC
>JAMONB010000352.1 GCA_027066745.1 Flavobacteriaceae bacterium | reverse complement strand
TTTATAAATATCAGGGTACTGGAAACGATTTTATTATTATTGATAATAGAAATAATCATTTCCCTAAAAATAATATCAAAATTATTCATAAATTATGTGATAGAAAATTTGGAATTGGTGCTGATGGTTTGATTTTATTAGAAAATTCAGCAGAAAACGATTTTACTATGGTGTATTATAATGCTGACGGCAACGAAAGTACAATGTGTGGAAATGGAGGTAGATGCATTGTTGCTTTTGCAAAACAACTTGGTATTATTGACAATGAAACTACTTTTAACGCAGTTGATGGAAAACACTTTGCTACAATTAAAGGCGATATTGTAAGTTTACAAATGGCTGATATTGATAAAATTGATATCTACGAAAATCATACATTTTTAAATACAGGTTCTCCACACCACATTAATTTTAACAGCAATATTGACAACATAGATATAAAAAAATTAGGAGCAGAAATTAGGTACGGCGCTCCTTATTTTAAAGAAGGAACAAATGTGAATTTTGTTGAACAAGTTTCAAAGAATTCTTTCAAGATTAGAACGTATGAACGCGGTGTTGAAAATGAAACTTTAGCCTGTGGAACAGGTGCAACTGCCACTGCAATTGCAGCTAATAAATTAAATAAAACAACATCTAATACAGTAAACATTGAGGTTTTGGGTGGAAGTTTAGAGGTTTCATTTAAAAAAGTAGGAAATCACTACCAAAATGTATTTTTAAAAGGCCCAGCTCAATTAGTTTTTAAAGGAAATATTACAATTTAATGACTACTTTAATTGGTGAAAATATTAACTTACGCGCTTTAGAACCTAAAGACTTAGAGTTTTTATTTTCTACTGAAAATAATGAATCTTTTTGGGAAGTTAGTGGCACGCAATTACCTTATTCAAAATATATATTAAAAAAATACATTGAAAACTCACATCAAGATATCTACGAAGCAAAACAATATAGGTTTGTAATTTGCACGAAAAAAGATATTCCTATTGGTATTATCGATTTATTTGACTTTAACCCTCTACACAAGCGAGTTGGAATTGGCATTTTATTACTCCCTAAGTATCAGCACAAAGGTTTTGGGTCTCAATCCTTAAAAATAATCATAGATTATGCTTTTACCCATTTAGACATACATCAAATATATGCAAATGTTGCCACCAGTAATTTAAATAGTATTTCTCTTTTTAAAAAATTTAAATTTCAAAAAGCTGGAATAAAAAAAGATTGGATTTATTCAAATAATACTTTTAAAGATGAAATTTTGTATCAATTAATCAAAAACACAAATGAATCTTAAGAAACTCTTTTTTCTAATTTTTAGTTTATTAATAATAATTGGCGGTGTATTTGGTTACAACATTTACAATAGAATATATACATCAAATACTACAAAAGAAGGTTTTCTTTACATTCCAACAAACAGTAATTTTACTGAAGTTAAAAGCTTAGTCCGCCCATTTTTAAAAAGAGTAAAACCATTTGTTTGGATTGCAAAAA
>JAMONB010000351.1 GCA_027066745.1 Flavobacteriaceae bacterium | reverse complement strand
CTTTGTTATTGTACTACTACAATAAAAACACTTTTTTTATTCAAAACCTTTGATTTGATGTTAAGTCAACAAATATAATGCTTACAGAGATTATTAGCCTACTTTTTGTCTATTACGCCCCCTTTTAAGCTTTTGTGACAAAATACAAATCTATAATTTGGATTGAAACGTTTATATTTGTTAGAGATGAATAAAAAGAATAAAACCTATACGGTTAAAGAAGCCATTAAGAAAATGGAAAATTACTGTGCTTACCAAGAGCGTTGTCATAAAGAGGTAGAAGGTAAGTTGTTCGAAATGAACCTGATTAATTTAGTAAAAGAAGAAATAATATTACATTTATTAAAGCACAATTTTTTAAACGAAGAACGTTTTGCTAAAGCCTATGCTAGAGGTAAATTTAATATTAAAAAATGGGGGAAAACAAGAATTGTTAGAGAGCTTAAGTATAGAAATATTTCTACTTATAATGTCAAATCAGCTTTGTCTGAAATTGATGAAAATGATTATTTTACTGTTTTTCATGCCTTAGCAGAGAAAAAATTTGAGACTATTAAAGAAAAGAATCCTTATAAAAAAAGCAAAAAACTAGCTGATTATTTGATGTATAGGGGGTGGGAGACAGATTTAATATATCAAAAGATAAATGAATTGATACCAAGAAAATAAAAAACCACCAACCTTAAATTTTAAGATTGGTGGTTTTAACTTTTATAAAAGATGTAATAGTTAATTTAAAATTAGCTTTTTTACCAATTGTTTATTAGTTATCTTAATTTTAAGAAAATAGATACCTTTTGCTACACCATTCATGTTTAATTGATAATTGCTGTCAGTGATGTTGTGGTGTTTTTTTATAAGTTTACCAGTAACATCAAATACATTTATCGTCATATTCTCACCAGCAGTAGAAATTCTCTTAATATTAAAGACATCTGATGAAGGGTTAGGGTAGATTAAGAATTCACCATCTTCAAAATCATTAACACCTAATATACCATCAATAACAAAATCATCAATTACGACCCCTTCATTATTTTCTGCAGGGTCAGAAATAAATTTAAACCTAAAAATAATATTAGATTCTCCATTTAAAGCTGAAAGGTTATAACTATATTCTTTTAAATTAGCAATTGTACCTGTCCATTGAGCACCAGGACAATTTTGGCAATCATCATCTGCACCAGAAGAGGCATTTGTTCTACTACTATTATACCAGTTTGGATCATTTGCAGTACCCAATACTTGCCAGTTAGCACCTTGATTTTTTGAATATTCAACATAAACCACATCCCAATTTGCTTCTAAATCAAAAGCCATTTTAAATTTTAAAATAGGATTTTGTATTGTCGTTAAATCATAACAAGGGGATGTTAAATGGCTAGTTGTTTGGTCTGGGTAATTACTTGTAAGCTTGGTAACATAACCTGAAGTAACTACTCCGTTTAATTTTGAAGTAGTAGGTTTTCCTTTTTCCCATACTCCATTAGAAACTAACCATGTGTCAGGATTTACATCTCCAAATGTATTTAAGTATTGTCCCTCACTGCTTTGATTAACAAAAAATGTTGTTGATGAACTATTGTTAGAAATGTTTGTGTCATCTGCTAAAATAATTTTTGTATTAAGATTATGAGAGCCTTCGTTTGCAGTTGATATTGTAGGAAGTACTATAGTTGCAGCCGTATTAGAAACGATACTTCCTGTCCAATTATACGTTTGTTTTGTGCCACCGTCTACATTATATTCAACGATTAATGATGTGATAGTGCTTAGTCCATTATTTACAACAGATAGTTTAGGGGTTATAGCTCCACAAGTAACACTATTGTCAGGAGAAGCAATTTTAACTAAATCAATGTCTTTAGCAGGAAGTGTAATAGTTGGAATAGGAGATTGCCATACGCTTCTTCCATATGTAGCAGCTGTTATCGTGTTGTCGTAAGAATTAATTTCTAAATCAGTTACTGCAACATTTGGTAGATTTGTTGAAAAGACTTCCCAAGTATTGGCGTCATCATTTCTATGATACACTCCTAAAGCCGTTCCTACATATATGGAGTTGTTAGAGCTAAATTGATGATGCCTTACCACAAACTTTGACTCACTAGGGAGACCACTTGATATGTTGGTAAATGTTAAGCCTCCATCAGTAGATTTAAAAACACCTCCGCCAGTATGACCGCTACTTGGAAATTGAGGATTTGCTCCAGCTGTAGATATCCAGACAATATCACTATTAGAATTGTGGACTTCAATTGAACTTATAAAAGAACCTGAAAGACCTGTTTGAGATGAGGTACGAGTAGTAAATGTAGCACCTTTATCGTTACTTATATATAACCTTAATCCCTTTGATATAAATATATTATTAATATTACTAGGGTCAATTTCAATAACATCTATATCTCCACCAAAAGAATGGTTAGATACTTGAGACCAAGAATCATTTTCTAATTTATATAATTGACTATAGCCAGCATAGATTTCACTTCCTTTATTAGCCACTAAAGGTGTAACCCAATTTCCTCCATCATCATTGTTTCCTGTTTCTTGACCTGGTGCACTAGCAATTCCAATTGAAGATATGCCACCATTAGTGGTTTTTGTGAGAAAAGCACCATTTTGTAGAAAACCATAAAATGTATTTTCATTATTAGGGTCAGATGCAGCGTCCATACCATCACCACCGTGATAGTTATGCCAAATGTTATTTGAGAATGAAAACCCACCATTGTCTTGTAAACCTCCCGCCATTTTGTTTGAATTTTTCTTGGCTACTGATATTTTATAAAACTGACTGATAGACATGTTTTTGGTTAAATCAGAAAAACTTGTACCATTGTTAGTAGATTTATAAATACCTCCATCTGTACCTGCATATAAAACTCCATTATAATATCTCATAAAATGAATGTCAGCATGTGTGTAAGATGCCGTTTGATTTGCCCAATCATTGATTTGGGTAAAATTATTTCCTCCATTGGTAGATTTCCAAATATCTAGCACACCTACATACATTGTGTTGGCGTCAGTCTTTGAAACACAAAAGGCTAAATCATACCAAGCTTGTGAACTCTTAAAAATATCACTAGTTTGATTGGTTTTACTGAAGCTAGATCCACTATTTATTGATTTATAAACACCTAAAAAGCCATAATCATTATTACTAGTTTTGGTTGCTAAGATATAAACGTTATTTGGTGCTGCTGGTGTTACCTCAACACGTAACCTACCTATTGTATTTGCAGCAGGAAGACCTGTGGCAGTGGCAACAAAATTCCCTCCATTTTTTGAAATAAAGAACCGATCATCAGAAACTGTATAAATAGTATTAGGATCTCCAGGTTTTAACTTAAAATCTTTAATATTTCCAGATTGTTTTTTAGTCCAAGAAGTGCCTGCATTAGTAGAAAGATACAGACCGCTTCCAGTAGCAACCCAGACTTTATTAGAATTAGTAGGGTCAATTAAAATTTCATTACTTGTAGGGTAAAAGTCATCTCCAACAATAGAACCTAAACTTCCAGTTTGATTCCATGTGCTACCACCGTCAGTCGATTTTAATACACCAATAGAATATGAATCACCAGCATCATCATCACCAGTTGAAATGTAGATAACATTTGAATTGTTTGGGTCTATAGCAATACCTGAAACTCCAATTTGAGGTAAATCATCGGTTAAAGCAGTCCAATTAACTCCCGCATTGGTAGATTTCCATAAACCTCCAGATGGCGTGCCAGCATAAATTGTATTTGGTGAGTTTGGATCAACAATAATTGTATTTACTCTTCCTTGACCACTATTGCTTGATTGGGAGAAAGGTCCCTTAGGAGTCCAATTACTAATGGCTTGAATAGATTTTGACATCTGTTGTTTTTGCTCCCATGCTTTCCATAAATATTTTACTGGGGCAATAGTTCCGTCTTCTAGTAGGTAATGACTCCAGTGGTATTCCCATCTTTTATAAGGCTTATAACCACTTCCTTTTTTATCAATATTTTTATTAGAAAAGAAATTTTTGTATTGATTAGCAGTAGTTTTGAAGGTTACTTTCCTGTTTTTTGTTTTTTGGCTATTCTCATTATTACCTGTAGACAAGGGGAGTTGCTGGGCAAATAGTAGGCTAGAACAAAAAGAAATTAGTGCAATTAGGAGTAGTTTTTTATACATAAGGTTGTTTTATATGAGTTTAGACGTGCAAATTAGAGAAAATTACTAATATATTTGGATATATATTATATGAAATTAGTTCGTTTCCATGCCTCTTAATTCATTTTCAATTTTCTCTTGTTTACTAAGATTATTAATTTTTGAATTTAGAGCTGAAAAGGCATCTAAAATATTTTGAGTTTCATTTTGAACTTCTATAGGTTTTATTGTAGGTATTGATGCCATGTCAACTAAACGTAAAGTGCTGTTGTATAAAACATTAATTCTAATGCCAATATCAGGTTGTTTAAACCTTTCAATTTTTATAGAATCTTTAAGTTGTTTTGTTATAGTTGAAAGTTCTTCAGATAAATTTAAGGCTTGGTTAGGAGAAATGCTATAGAACCTTTCTAATAGTTGGTCTAGTTGTTGGTATTCAGACCAATTTTCAACCTTCGCTTTTGCAATTGGAATTAAAGTTTCGCCAATAGCTCTAATTTTAGTTTTGTCTTCTGTTCTAATGGTATCTTTCACAATACTCTCTTTAGGAGAGTTGTGATTTTCTTTTTTACAAGAAGAGATAATTAATAGGGAGATTAATAAATAATTAATAGTTCTATTTAACATGGTCTAGAATATCTGAAAAACAAAAGTACAAAATAGCTTGTTAAATGTTTGGATTTAATTAAATCTAAACTATATTTTTGTTTAAATTTGTCACACTTTTATAATTATTTAATGTGAATAATATCAAACTTATTATTGGTGCTTCTGGTCAAATAGGAACTGAGCTAACATTATATTTACGTCAAATTCATGGAAATTCTTCTGTCATTGCTTCTGATATTAGAGAAGGTAATATAGAGTTAATGCAAAGTGGATCTTTTGAATTGTTAGATGCAACAGATAAAAATTCTATAAAGACTATTATAGAAAAATATCATGTTTCTGAAGTTTATTTAATGGCAGCAATGTTGTCCGTTACGGCAGAAGAACATCCAAAAAAAGCATGGGATTTAAATATGAATTCATTGTTGCATATATTAGAATTAGCAAAGGAAGGCATGGTAAAAAAAGTGTTTTGGCCAAGTTCAATTGCTGTATTTGGAAAATCTACACCTCATATAAACACACCTCAAAAAACCATAATGGAACCAACTACCGTTTACGGTATTAGTAAATTGGCAGGGGAACGTTGGTGTGCTTATTATAAAAATAAATACAATGTAGATATTAGAAGTATACGTTACCCAGGTATTATTAGCTGGAAGACAAAACCAGGAGGTGGTACAACAGATTATGCCGTTGAAATTTATCATAAAGCTTTATCAAAGGGTAGTTATGATTGTTTTTTAGCTAAAGATACTAGATTGCCTATGATGTATATGGATGATGCAGTAGCTGCAACAGTAAAGTTAATGAGTGCTGATTTACCAAAGACTTATATATCATATAATATTTCGGCTATTAATTTTACGCCAAATGAGATTGCAAAATCAATACAGTTACATATTCCAAATTTTGAAATAAGTTATTCTCCTGATTTTAGACAAGAGATTGCTGATAGTTGGCCCGAAAGTATTAATGATAGTCAAGCGAAGAAGGATTGGAATTGGAAACCTGTTTTCAGTTTAGAAAAAATGACAACAATTATGCTTGAGAGTTTAGAAAAAAGGAATGTAAAAAGATAAGATTAATGGTTAAATTTTATTTAGGTTGGTTAAGAAACCTTCAATGGTTTGACTGTTTTTGACATTGAAATTTCCAATTTTTGTTCGCCTTAACGTAGATAAATGAGCTCCAGAATTTAATGCCAGCCCAAAGTCATAAGCTAGAGAACGGATATAAGTGCCTTTGCTGCAAACCACTCTGAATTCAATATTTGGAAGATCTATTTTTGTAATTTCAAATGAAGAAATAGTGACTTTACGTGTTTTTATTTCTGTAGTCTCACCAGCTCTTGCCAATTCATATAAACGCTTCCCATCCTTTTTTATGGCGGAGAAAATAGGGGGTTTTTGATCAATTTCACCAATAAATTGTAATGTAGTTTTTTTAATAAATTCTTCTGTTAAATGATCAATGGTATATGTTTTGTCTATTTCAGTTTCTAAATCATATGATGGAGTTGTAGCACCTAAAGTAAATGTGCCTGTATATTCTTTTTCTTGGGCTTGAAATGTATTTATTTTTTTGGTGAATTTTCCTGTGCAGATAATAAGTAATCCTGTTGCTAAAGGATCAAGTGTGCCTGCATGGCCAACTTTTATTTTTTTGATGTCAAAGGTTTTTCTAATCTGCCAACGTAACTTATTTACGACTTGAAAGGAAGTCCAAGTTATTGGTTTGTCGATGAGTAATAGTTGCCCGTTTTTAAAATCGTCAGCAGTCACTATATGCTTAATTTGTAGATGAAGAAATGGATAACTAGCAAAGAAATACCAAGGATAATTCTATAGTAGCCAAATATTTTAAATCCTTTTTTACTTAAATAATCAATAAAAGATTTGATGGCAATTAAAGCAACAATAAAAGCAATAATATTACCAATAATTAAAAAATTAATTTGTTCGCCGCTCAGCTCAAAACCTGCCTTATAGTAGTCGTATAATTTTTTTGCGGTAGCACCAAACATAGTAGGTACAGCTAAGAAAAATGAAAATTCAGCAGCTGTTTTTCTGTTTATTTTTTGTGTCATACCACCAACAATACTCGCTCCACTTCTTGAAGTGCCTGGTATCATAGCTAGACATTGAAAAAAACCTATTTTAAGTGCTGTTGCATAGCTAATTTCAGTATGCTCTGTTGGGTTATTTTTATCAAATATTTCATTTGATTTGAACCAATCGTCTACTTTTAATAAAATAAAACCACCAATAATTAATGATATGGCTACCGTTAAAGGGCTTTCTAAAAGCTCATCAATAATATCATTTAATAACAGACCTAAAACCACAGCAGGTATAAAGGCTACCAATAGTTTGAAATAAAAATCAAAACTTTGAAAAAAACGTTTCCAATATAAAACAACTACTGATAGAATAGCTCCTAGTTGAATTACAATAGTGAAAAGTTTTGTAAAATCATCACTTGCAATTTTCATAAATGAAGATGCGATAATCATATGACCTGTTGAAGAAACAGGTAAGTATTCAGTTATACCTTCAATGATAGCAAGAATAATTGCATATAAATAAGTCATTAATTATTTTTTTGGATTGGCGAAAATAGCATAAATTTCAATAGCCAAACCGATAAGAACCAGTGTTGGAGCTAAACGAATTCTTCTGAAATTATAGATTTCTTCATTAAAAACAGTAGGGTCATCACTACCACCTCCAGACATTAGAATGAAACCTAAAGCAATAACAATTAAACCGACAAGCATAATTAAATAGTTGCGTTTTTCGAATAAAAATTCATTATTGTGTTTTTCAATGTTGCTATTAGATTGGTTTGATTTTTTTTGTTTTGCCATGGTAGATTAATTTATATCTAGTAATATAATTGATCGGTTCTTAAATTTAAAAAGCGTTGTGTTGCAAAAAAGGCACTTAGCCAAGTAATAAGGATACCTAATAAAAAAACGCTACTAAATAAAACGCCTAGTAGTTCTATGTTTTCTAAGAAACCAAATTCAGGAAAGTTGATATTTAAATAATATACAGCAATGGCCAAAGCAACCAAGGCAACCAGAGCTCCAACGGCACCTAATTTTATGCTACTCCATACAAAAGGTTTTCTAATAAAACGTTTTGTAGCACCAACCAATTGCATGGTTTTGATGGTGAAACGTTTGGAATATACGGATAACCTTATAGAATTGTTAATTAGTAGCATAGCAATTAAAGTGAAAATACTACTAAATATCAATACCCAAAGGCTAATTCGTTTTATGTTTTTTGTTAATAAATCAATAAGAGATTTGTCATAGGATACCTCGAAGATAGCTTTGTTTTTAATCAGTTCTTTTTCTATTTCACTCATTTTTTCAGGAGAAACAAAATCAGCTTTTACATAAAGATTAATTGCATTTTTTAAAGGGTTGTAACCTAAAAATTCCATAAAATCTTCGCCATTATCTTCTATAGCAATTTTTGCAGCTTCTTCTTTAGAAGTATAAGTTATAGACTTTGTGTATGCTTCACTTTTTAAAAGTGTTTGTAGGTTTTTAACAGCATGTTTGTCAGCATTATCTTTTAAAAAGATAGTTATTGATGCCTTTTCTTTAAAATAATCTGAAATTTTCTTAGTATTTAAAACCAGTAAGCCAAACAATCCTAATAAAAAAAGGACAAATGCAATACTCAGTATTACAGATATATAGGATGATAATAATCTTCTTTTTTGATATTTTTCAAAAGCAGTACTCATCTAAAAGTATATAAGTTAAGTTTGATATTTTAAGATTAAAATAAAACGTTGCAATATACAAACTTCACATTTAGTCTTTTCTCTTTTCTCTTTTTATTTTCCTTCAACTTCTTGGCATAATTCAATTAAAACACCATTGGTAGATTTTGGATGTAAAAAAACAACTAATTTATTGTCAGCTCCCTTTTTAGGCGTGGAATTTAAAATAGTAAAGCCTTCTTTTTCTAAGCGTTTTACTTCTGCAAGTATGTCGTCAACAGCAAAAGCTATATGATGTATACCTTCCCCTTTTTTTTCAATAAACTTTGCAATTGGACTCTCAGAATCTGTAGCTTCTAATAGTTCTATTTTATTAGGACCTGATTTAAAGAATGATGTTTTAACACCTTCTGAAATAACTTCTTCAGTTTTGTAATGGGATTTTCCAAGTAATTGTTTGAACAAAGCATTAGATTTTTCTAAATCTTTTACGGCAATACCAATATGTTCTATTTTTTTCATTGAAATGTTTATTAAGATAAATATAGTCTAAATTTCTAGAATAGCTTTTCTTTTAAATTGATCATCATACCTTCTTTTAAAAGGGAAAAGGTATTGTTTTTCTCTAAATTTAGAAGTTTCAATCATAATATTAAAACCACAAGCAGTAAATATTTTTTGAGATTCTTTAAGTAAAGATAAGAGTGGCTTTTTTGTGGGGATTAGAGTAATGTTATCGATATGTTCTAAACCGTTTATTTTGTTAAGTGTTTGAATATAAATATGTTCATTGTTCTTTTGGTAGAGTTTTGCAAATTTATAAAGTTGAATAACCTCTTCATCAGGTTCGGAATGAATAATGTAAAAGAAAGGTTTTTTTAGTTTTATTTCGCGTGTTATATATCTAGTTTTCAAATTAAAAGTCATCTTGGTTTGTTTTCCAAATTGATAATTATAGAGTTCTATTCCGTCTTCAAAAACAACCAACTCATCAAAACAAGGAGAGCGGTATTGATTAAAATAGGATTGGTTTAGAATTCTTGAAAGTAATGTTTTTTTTATCTTTATTGCTTGTAGTATATGTAGTTCGCCATAAAAACCACAAGGAAAAACATCAACAATAAGCTCATTAATTTGATTTGCTTCTATCAGATGTGAGAATTCAATTTGAAACTTAGTATGATTTTTAAAGAAAGAATCGACACGATGCACAATAACAATTTCTTTAGGTAAAAAACTGGTGTGTCTGGAATTTGTTAGGATAACACATTCAGAATATATGTATTTTTTATTATGAATATAACTAATAATGCGATTTAAATGTCCAAAACCAGACCCATATACATAAAATAGTTTCACTATAATTGTTTTAATAATTCTGCTAAAATAAAAATTCTTTGATCTTCAGGTATAGCATCAATGGCCAAAATGGCAAAGACATAACTATCAGGGTTATTAGAAATTTTATATATTATTTTATCATTTGCATATAAAGTAGATTGGTCTAATTTTACTTGAGTTAGTTCAATATTATTTCTTTTTATTTTTATTTTTTCTGGATATTTTTTAATGATATATGCATTTTCATTCTCTTCATTGTCCGAGATTTTAATTTTATCGGGATAGATTTTTACTTTCCATAATAAGTTTGAATTTTTATCTCTTAGTTTAAAGCTACTTTCTTTAAATTTAACCTCATAAACCATTGTTCCGTTGGTATAGAATTTATGTTTATTTGGTTTGCTTTTGTGCAAATATTTCTTTCCGTTAGCAAATATTTCTAAAGGGTCTAAATTAAAGCCACCAATATTGACACCATTCGCATTTGAAATGGATGTGTTAGCCTCCATATCTGTTGATGTTGTGGTATCTGTAACCGAATTTTTAGTGGTGTTTGTTTCTGTATTGTTTTTACAGCCACTTATAAATAGAATAGCGATAAGGGTAATTAAGTGTACATATTTCATAGTTGTAATATATTTAAGTAGTTCGAAATTTCTTTTTCTTCTGTATAATTTTCAGATATTTTTTTATGTAACCGAAGAGCGATCTCCCCTTTTTCTTTTTCATTTAGTTTATGAACCTTTGTAAGTACTTCAATTAAACTTGAAGGCTTTAAAGGGTTAAATAGAAAACCATCCTTTTTATTTTCAATAACATCTTTTATGCCATCTACATTAGAAGCAATTACTAGGTTTTTTGTAGCGGCAGCTTCTAGTAATGTATTGGGCATTCCGTCATAGAATGAAGGAATAAGGATTAGGTCTGCGGCATAATAATAGGGTATGAGTTCATGTTTGTTTATAAAAGGAAAGAAGCGTACATTAATCTCAAGTTTTTCAATCTCTACTTTCAATAAAGCATCAACATCACCGATCATCCAAACTTCATAGTCGTCTTTTTTGCTAAATTTCGAAAAGGTATCAGAAAATTCTAAAATTCCCTTTTTGGTTTTTAATTGACCAATGATGATCATTCTTTTTTTTCCTTGTGAGAGTTCTTTTAGTTGATCAATTTGCAACCATTGACTTCTTGTGGTCTTCCACAGAGAGCTATCAATTCCATTTTGCGTGTAATGTGTATCAGGATGATTAATTAAACGAATTATTTTTTCTCTTTTCTCTCTAGTTACTGTAAAAATATAGGTAGAATTTTTTAGAGTATAGAAGAGAGCTTCTCTTCTTTTGGAAAAAATAGCTTCGTCAAAATCATTACCTCTAATACAAGTTACTAGCTTTTTACCTGTCCATTTAGCTAATATCGGGCTCATTAATATCGGCAAATACCCACCAAAGGCTACAACGTATTTTATTTCATTTAAAAATTTAGATTGTTGAATAAATCGTACTGCTAAATTAAGTGTGTATTCCTCTGAATTATGGATTGGGACAGCAGAATAAGTACCGTTAATTTGAGATTCGGTATGAAATTTTAATTTTCTATTTGTAAAATGGATAACATGAACTGTAATATTCTTTTTTCTAAAATTACGAACAAGTCTATCACAAGACGCTGCCATTCCGCCTTTATTAGGGTAATAATTTTGTGTTATAAAAAGAAGGCTCATTTATTAACTATCAAAATAAGAGGTGTTATCATCAAAATCATCATAAGTATTATGATTGGTAATGTCAAACAGAGCTCCGTAATCTTCTGCTAAGAAAACCATATATTCATATTCTTTATGGAACCGTTCAATCATTTTTCTTCGCCAGATATACCTATCCTTAGAATACAATTCAATATCTTTAGTTAAGCGTGTGTCTTGATCAGTAAAACAAGTTAAACATAAGCTTGTTGTTCCTTTTTGCTTAAAAGTATGCGTAGTGCAAATAAGTTTATCACAATTTTCACAAGTACTTGTACTCTCTGTATTACAGGTTCTTACGATAAAAAGACCTATAGTTTCTTGGCAAAGATTAGTTTGTTTCATTGATAGTTATGATTTAGGGATAACACAGCTATAACTAGCGTTAATAAGATTGATAACTTCAAGAGAAAAATAATCAACAGAAAAGGAAGTAATAGAACTTTCTTCTTCTGGATTATAGTTATTAGGATTTTCCTTTTTCACATCAAATTTTCGAATCGCTTTTATGATATAAAAATCATCATCTTCTGCTATTTTAACATCATTTTTTGAAGTTTGAGGGTTAAGTGTATATTTAACTTTTGGTATTTTCATTTTTAGGGTAAAAGGATATACAGATTTATATTTATATTTAGTTTTTCTTTTACCACTTATTCTTCCTCTTTTTTTAACGATACGTTCTCGAATGCGTTCCGCAAAATTAAACGAAATAATAGAGCCATCGTTAAAGTAGCAAGAACCCTTACTTATTTCTTTAGCGTAGTATTTATTTTTACCTGAAATAAATCCAGAGGCTTTACTTTTAACTATATCCTCTTTAATGAAATTGGATGTTTCAGCTGTTCTTTTTACATTAGCTTCAAGAAAAATTCGTGTTTGAGGTTGTAAATCTTCTTCAATTAAAGTGAAAAAAGCTGAAAAGTAATCAGAGAAAAAATCATAGCCATCTGTATAGTTTTTATCGAATTTTTTATTGGTTAAATAGTTTACTACTATTGCAGTAATAAGACTTAATACGATTGATAATACGCCAAAAGCACCACTAAAATCAAAGAGGTTTATAATTACAACTATAATAATGCCTAAGCCAATAATTAAGATCCAAGATTTTTTTAGAAAGGCTTTTCTTTTACTATTTGCATTTTCTCTTTGAAGTACGCAAGCTCGAAAAAAACGAATCCATTTAATAGGAGTTTTTTTAGATTTAAAACCTCTATGTAGATGAGCTCTTTCAATAGGAGCTCCTCCAAACTGCTCTTTAGTTAAGATTTGTCCTTGTTTATTCATGATTAATTTTTAAACGTTGATATACTTTTCTTAATTTTTTCAACTGTAATGTCCAGGTAAAATTATTTTTAAGTTTTTCAAATGCTCTTGAAGCAATTAACTTTCTTTCCTCGGGAGAATCTAAAAGATAGCGGATACATCGTGCTAGATCTAATTCTCTATTCGGCTCAAATAGGAGTGCTTCTTCAGAAGAAATAATCTCTCTTACAATTGGTAAATCTGATGCTACAACGGTAGTTTGGCAAGCCATTGCTTCTAATATTTTTAATGGACTTGCCCCTTGAATAATGTTTCTATCACAGGCTTTTAATGGAGCTATTGACAGCTTAGCATAATGAATGTAATTATAAAGCTCTTCTCTTTTTAGTTTCGATTTAAAAATTACACGATCATTAAGCTCTAGTTTTTCAACAAGTTTACGTAAGGGTTTTGTTGCTTTGTCTTTTACAGAAGAACAAATAAGTAGTTTTAAATCAGTAAAATCTATTAAAAAAGTCATTGCTTTTATAAGGATGTCGATGCCTTGCCAAGCTTGTAGAGCTCCGAAATATATAATGTAGTTTTCAGGAGCATCCTCTGGTTTTTTAAAGTGGTTTGGAATGTGTGCTCCATTTTGGATGACTTCTATTTTGTTCGGGTTAATAGTGTAATTAGTAATTAAAAATTCTTTTGTTGTTTGAGAAGGGGTTATTATTACATCTGTATTTGTTAAGCATTTTTGCTCTAATGCTTTAAGTTTAAGAATAAAATCTTCTGTTAAATGAGGATATCGATAGGGAAGCTCAATGGAAGTAAGTGCATTAACTTCAAAAACAGATTTAAACTGTTTATGAGCTAAAATACCCATACCACTCCAAATATCTCTAAAATGAGCAATGCCTTCTTGGGCTTTAAATTTTTCTACTTCTAGAAATATTTCTTCCGAAAATAGAGCGGCTTTATCAAGGTAATTTAGTCTTTCCTCTGAATAATAGCGTTTAATAGTAATGTTTTTATACTGTTGTACAGCAGGAAGCTTATTGTTGCCCCTAAGGCAAAGTAGTTTTAATTGCTCTCCATGTGTGGACAACTCTGAGACCATCTCCTTTATATGTGTTGCCGAGCCCTTTGAGCTAGGAAAAACATCAAAAGAAGCATATATATTAGTCATTTAAGCGAAGCAATTAAAAAGATATTTTTGTGGGTTTTCTTTCGCCTTGGTCTTTAATTTCAAAGAAAGTACCTTCTTTGAATTTAAACATATTTGCAATAATATTAGACGGAAAGACCTCTATATACGTATTATTATCTCTAACCATACCGTTATAGTATCTACGAGCCATTTCTATTTCATCTTCTAGAGAAGATAATTCATTTTGTAGATTGATGAAGTTTTGATTTGCCTTTAAATCAGGATAGTTTTCTGAGATGGCAAAAAGATTCATCATTGAATTTTTTAAAGCATTGTCGGCTTCACTATATTCTGATATGGAGTTGGCATTTCGAACTAAATTTCTAGCTTTAGTAACATTCTCAAATAACTCTTTTTCATGTGTAGCATAGCCTTTAACGGTTTCCATCAAATTAGGAAGCAAATCATTTCTTTTTTTTAGAAAAACATCAATACTGCTCCATCCTTCTTGCATTAGGTTTTTATTTTTCACTAAGTTGTTGTAGATACTTACACCATACAATAGTGGAAGTAATATAATTGCTGCGATAATTAATGGAGTTACCATATAATAATGTGTTTTAATAAAAAAAGTTATAACACCAAATATAGGATTTTATTACAACTTAAGGAGGCATGACTAATCGATACTTTTAAAAAATATGCCAAAATGTTAATCGTTATTTGTTAGTCTAAAAAATTTTTGATTTGTTAACAGAAATGAGTTAGAGGTAATATCTTTTAAAAATGTATCTATTCGTAACAGGATTAACCTTATTTTTGCATCATGGAAGAAACGAATAGACAGCGGAAAATAGCAGGTGTTTTGCAAAAAGATTTGGTAGATGTATTACAACATGCAGCACAAGAAGGTATGAAAGGTGTAATTATCTCGGTAACTAAAGTGCGTGTAACCACAGATTTGTCAGATGCTAAAGTGTATTTAAGTATTTTTCCTAATGATAAAAGAAAGGAGCTGATTGATGGTATTATATCAAATACACCATTGATTAGGCATGAATTGGCTCAGCGTACCAGACATCAGTTACGTCGTATGCCTGAACTTTCTTTTTATCTAGATGATTCTTTAGACTATATTGAAAATATTGACGCTTCGTTACGCGGTGAAGTTGAAGATCCTATCAAAAACCCTGAAATACTTCCTAGACGAAAAAAAAGATAAGAACCTAACTTAAATTGAAATTTTCCTTATACATAGCCAAAAGATATTTATTTACAAAAAGTCGAAGTAATGCCATTAATATTATTACGGGTATTGCAACGGTCGGAGTCGTTGTAGGTGCAATAGCGTTATTTATTGTTTTGTCAGTGTTTTCTGGATTAAAAGAGTTTAGTTTAGGATTTATTAAAGTATCAGATCCCGATTTAAAAATAAGTGTTACCAAAGGAAAATCTTTTTTATTTACAGATTCAATAGAAAATGTGTTACAAGATAAAACTATTGCACATTATAGTAAAGTTGTTGAAGAAAGAGCTTTTTTTAGTTATAAGGAGAAATCACATATTGCAAGTATTAAAGGAGTTGATGCTAATTATTTATTAGTAAATAATATTGATACTGCAATTTATGTGGGTGATTGGTTAGACAAAGAAGCTTATAATACTGTTGTTATAGGCGGAGGTGTATCATCTACACTATCTTTAGGAACGTATGATTTTATTGAATCACTAAAGGTATATGTGCCTAAGCCAGGTAAAGGTTATATTAGTAACCCTAAAACAGCATTTAATCAAATTAATTTACAAGCAGTTGGTGTTTTTAGATTGACAGAAGAATTAGACAATAAATATGTGTTTTCTCATTTGGCTTTGGCTCAAAGTTTATTAAATTATAAGCCCAATCAAATTTCTGCAATAGAACTGAAATTGATTAAAACAGCCAATCAAAAAAAGTTAATAAACAAACTGAAATTAGCTTTAGGAGAGGGGTTTAAAATTGAAACAAGAGCACAATTAAATTCCGTTTTTCATAAAATGCTCAATACTGAGAATCTAGTTTCTTATTTAATTTTTACCTTGATTTTAATTATAGCATTATTTAATGTTATCGGAGCTATTGTAATGATGATTTTAGATAAAAGAGAAAATATGAAAACCCTATTTAGTCTTGGTGCTAGTATTCATGAAATTAAAAAAATATTTATCTATCAAGGGTTTTTATTAACTTTTTTCGGATTGATTATCGGGTTAATTCTTTCTATTTCATTTATTCTTTTACAGCAAAAATTCGGATTTATTATGATAACGCAATCTTTACCTTATCCTGTAAAATTTACATTATTTAATGTGTTGGTTGTTTTTTTTACAATTCTTACTTTAGGTTATTTGGCAGCTTTGATTGCAAGTTCTAGAATTTCTAAGAAAATTGTTCAATAATTATAAAAAATAAAAGGGTATCTTTTTATATTCATTGCTTTATTGTGGAGAATTTTGTTTCTGAAATCCCTATGGGTATAAGAGGTGTTGTCACCATAAAATCACACTAAAAATATATAGTAGGTGGAATGCTATACAATCAAAAAGTTGTTGAGAATATCTCTAAATTAGAATGAAAATAAGTGCTTTTTAGTCTAAATCATGTTATCTTGAGCTTAAAACTATAACTTATACAGGATAATTGATTAATTTTATAGATTAAAGTTATTTTTATGTTTTTACAAGATTCAGATTGTTTGGAAAATTTAGAATTACCCATGCAACTCTATGCTAGTTTTGATAAAGTACTTTCCTATTTTGAAAAGTATAGTCAAGATAAAAATCATCCTTATCATGAGTCGGCTAAACTTATGCTAAAAGAATTTGCAAAGTACCCTGAATTAATTGATGGGTTTAGTGATTTCTCTTTGTTTAAAAAATATGAAAAGCAAATTGATTTAATATTAGACCCTTTATTTCCTGAACCTTTACTTTTAAATGAGATAAAAGCAGCAAGTGTTCCGTTTTCATTCACTTCTTTTAAATTTTCTACACGTTTTGAGAATATTTTAAATAATGCAGCAGATGATTATAATTTTAGAATTAGAAATTTAGAAGAGAACGAATTATATTTACATGCATGTGTTATGATTCTTGCTAGATGTCACGGTTATTTCATTGACTTAAAAAGACCTTTCTTTTTTGATATTCCAAATAAAAAATCAGGAATTACGAAGCATTATAGAGTAGCTTTTAATGGTGATTTTTCTGAGGTTATCCCTACAGAAAATGCACCAGAGATTACTGAAAAAGACTATAGACATTTATTAGATAATTTTGATGATATAAAAGTTTGGAAAGAGAAATTCCCTCCCAATAGTTATATTTTCAGAGGTTTTGGTATCATGAACCTTTTTGATGTAACGCCAGATGAAACCTTATCTTCATTGAGAGATAATTTATTGCGGAAAGATGAAAACCTTCTTGTAGATATACAGCAAAACCTTCGAGAATTTTACAATATTAAAGATTTAACAATAGGGCTATCAGTTTTTGATATCTCTACTATTCAACAAAATTTTTTAAAAGTTAGAAAATCAAAAAGTATAATTCTTAATAAAGAATATAAAATTACTTGTGGTACATTTTTTTGCAATAGAGTTATAAATAAAGTCTTTACCAATAAAGAAGCCATGGCCATATCAGATGTTGAAAAATATGGAAGAGGTTCTAATCAAAATCAGTTTTACAAAAATTTAAAAGCGAAAAAAATACAGAGTATTATGTTGATTCCTATTACAACAGAATCAGATAGTTTTTTCGGGTTATTGGAGGTAGCATCACCAAGATCCTATGAGTTAAATTCTGTAAATCAAGATAAATTAAGAGATATTATACCTGTTTTTCAAGCTGCAATTAAACGTATTTCAGAAGAGCATCAAAATATATTAGAAGCCACCATTCAAGAACATTATACTACCATTCATCCTACTGTAAAATGGCGTTTTTATGAAGCTGCAGAAAAATTTCATAAAGAAGGTCTTTTAGGTATTGAGAATAGAAAGTTAGATGATATTGTTTTTAAAAATGTTTTTCCACTTTTTGGGCAATCTGATATAAAAGGCTCGTCATTAGCTCGTAATACGGCTATAAAGGGAGATTTAGTTACGCAATTAAATTTGGCAGTAATAGTACTCCATGAAGCTTGTAAAATAGAAATGATGCCTATTTATGACGAGTTAATGTTTCGTGTAAAAGAATATTTAAACTCGGTAGAGAAAGAATTAAAAGCTGGTGATGAGATAGGAATATTAGATTTTTTAAAACACGAAATTTATCCAGTTTTTAATCATGCTAAAAAGCTAAATACTGTACTTGAAAAGTTAATTGAAACCTATATGAATAGGTTAGATAAAGACCTACATGTTGTTTATGAACAAAGAAAGGCTTATGAAGAAAATGTTACAATGTTGAATGAAAAATTAGCAAATTTTTTAGATAAGAAACAAGAAGATGCACAGGCTATGTTTCCACATTATTTTGAGCGTTATAAAACAGATGGTGTAGAGTATAACATGTATATAGGTCAGTCATTAGTTAAAGATAAAAGTTATGATGATTTATATTTGTACAATCTGCGTTTATGGCAATTGCAGGTAATGTGTGAAATGGAAAATTTGGCTAATAAACTGAAAGATGGATTAAAGAATAAGTTAGAAATAGCATCATTAATTTTAGTACATAGCAATCAGATGGCGATAAAGTTTAGAATGGATGAAAAACAGTTTGATGTTGATGGAGCTTATAATATTCGTTATGAAATTATTAAAAAGAGAATTGATAAAGCTCATATTAATGGAACAACAGAACGCTTGACTGTACCAGGTAAAATAGCCATTGTATATTCTCAAGATAAAGAGGCTAAAGAATATAAAAAGTACATAAAATATTTACAATCTAAAAATATACTAGGTAAAATAGAATTGTTAGAACTTGAAGATCTTCAAGGTGTTTCTGGGTTAAAAGCATTACGTGTTGAAGTTATTTATGATAAAGATTTTAATGAAAGATCTACCATGACCATTGATCAATTAATAGAAGATATAAAAGCTTAATTATTTATGAATATATTACAAAAATCTGAGCATTATATACTGTCTCAGTTAAACGAAAACCTACCAAACACATATGTTTATCATAATTTTAGCCATACATTCAGGGTTGTAAATTTTGTTAAAGAATTGGCTTTAAATGAAAATATTGAGCAAGAAGACTTACTAGTTTTAGAACTTGCAGCTTGGTTTCATGATGTGGGTTATATTAAGAGTAATGATAATCATGAAAGTCTTAGTGCAGAAATAGCAAAAACTTTTTTAACAAAAGAGAATGTGTCTGCTGAAATAATTTTGAAAGTTCAGCAATGCATCTTGATTACCAGGATGCTTGAAGCACCAAAAAATATGTTAGAAAAAATAATGCTAGATGCTGACTGCGGACATTTAGGGCATAAAATTTTTAGTGAGGTTAATGAATTGCTTCGTGAAGAATGGAAATTGTTAGAGTTGAAAAATGTTTCTGATAAGGAGTGGATTCAAGAAAACATTGAGTTTTTTACAAAAAAACATAATTATTATACAGATTATGCTAGATTAAACTGGCAAGTAGTGAAAGATAAAAATTTAGCACAATTATATAAAGCATTAAAAAAAATAAAGCAAGAACAAACTAAAAATAAGATTAAATCAGAAGCGTTTAAATTAAAAAAACAAAAAGCAAAATTACCTGAACGAGGTATAGAAACTATGTTTAGGGTAACACTTAGAAATCATATTGCCTTGAGTGATATTGCAGATACCAAGGCTAATATATTACTATCTGTAAATGCTATTATTATCTCTTTGGCTTTATCAAACTTAATACCTAAGTTAGACAATCCTTCAAACCAATATTTAATTATTCCTACAGTAGTTTTTGTTATTTTTAGTTTGATTTCTATGGCATTGTCAGTAATTGCAACTAGACCAAATGTAACAAGCGGAGAATTTACAAAGGAAGATGTAAGGCAGAAAAAAGTAAATTTATTGTTTTTCGGAAATTTCCATAAAGTTAAGCTTGATGAATTTCAATGGGCAATGGGCGAAATGATGAAAGACAGAGATTATTTATACGCATCAATGACCAAAGATTTGTATTTTTTAGGCTTAGTACTACATAAAAAGTATAGTATTTTACGATTAACATATACCGTTTTTCTAGTTGGTATTATAACTTCTGTTATTGCTTTTGCAATAGCTTTTAAAACATTTAATCCATAAACTTATAAATTTATGAGAAATTATACTAAGTTTTTAATAGGTATTGTTTTTGTATTCCTATTGAATGCTTGTGCTACATACAAAACTCAAATAAAAGATACAACGAATACTACTGAGTTTCTAAAGAAAGAAATTGTGCATTCTTTTTATTTGATTGGTGATGCAGGTAATTCTGCTTTAGGTACAACTTCTGCTGCATTACAATCTTTTAAGCAAGAGTTATCAAAGGCTTCAAAAAACAGCACAGTTATTTTTTTAGGAGATAATATTTATCCTAAAGGATTACCAAAAAAAGATAATAAAGATAGAATTTATGCAGAACACCAATTAAATACGCAAATTGAAGTAATTAAAAACTTTAAAGGAAATGCTATTTTTATTCCAGGGAATCATGATTGGTATTCAAACGGATTAAAAGGCTTAAAAAGACAGGAAAGATATATAGAAAATTTGTTGGGTAAAAACACTTTTCTACCTGAAAATGGTTGTCCGATAGAAAAGGTTCATATATCTGATAAAATTGAACTTATTATTATTGATAGCGAATGGTATTTAACCAATTGGGATAAACACCCAACTATCAATGATAATTGTGAAATAAGAACTAGAATAAAATTCTTTGAAGAGTTAGAAAGTCTAATTAAAAAGGCTAGAGGCAAAACTACATTGATTGCTTTGCACCACCCTATGTTTACTAACGGCCCTCATGGTGGTCAATATGATTTGAAATCACATTTAAAACCACTTCCAATAGTAGGTACATTAAAAAATGTAATTCGGAAAACAGGAGGAGTAATTATTGAAGATATTCAAAACAATAAATATAATGAACTTAGAAAAAGAGTAATAACTTTAGCACAAGAAAATGATAAGGTGATTTTTGTATCAGGGCATGAGCATAGTTTACAATACTTAGTAAAAGACAATTTGCCTCAAATTATTAGTGGTTCAGGTTCTAAAAATACTGCAACCAGAAATATTGATAGTGAATTTTCATCTAGTGATTCAGGTTATTCAAGGTTAGATGTATTTAATGATGGTTCATCTTATGTGCGTTTTTATTCAGCTAAAACCAATACAGTCATTTACCAAACTAAAGTTTTGTCTTCTACGCAAGAAATTAAACGCTTCAATTTTGAAACAAGTTTTCCAGCATCTGTCAAAGCATCTATTTATACTGAGAAAGAAATAACTAAAAGTAAATTTTATAAAGCCATTTGGGGAGATAGATATCGTAAATATTATGGCACTAAAGTTTCTGCTTCAACAGTAAATTTAGACACCTTGTTTGGTGGGTTAAAACCCCTAAGAAAAGGTGGTGGTCATCAGTCTAAATCTCTCAAGTTAGTAGATAAACAAGGTAAAGGATATGTTATGCGTGCTTTAAGAAAGAGTGCTACAATATACCTGCAGGCTATGGTTTTTAAAGATCAATATATTGAAGGTCAGTTTAACGGTACCGTTACTGAAAGTATATTGCAAGATTTTTACACAGGATCTCATCCTTATGCTCCTTTTACTGTTGGTGTTTTATCTGATGCTTTAGAATTGTACCATCCTAATCCAGTATTATATTATGTCCCAAAACAAAATGCTTTAGAAGGTTTTAATGCTGAGTTTGGAGATGAGTTGTATATGATAGAAGAGCATGTTGCCGATGGACATGGAGATGTTAAAAGTTTTGGTTATGCCAATACTATTGAAAGTACAAATAAGTTATTAAAAAAATTACGTAAAGATGAAAAATATGAAGTTGATAATACAATGTATTTAAGAGCAAGACTTTTTGATATGGTACTTGGTGATTGGGATAGGCATGTCGATCAATGGCGTTGGGCAGAGTTTAAAAAGGATAATAAAATTATATACAAACCTATACCAAGAGATAGAGACCAAGTGTTTTCTATTATGGGTGATGGTGCTTTAATGCAATTTGCTACACGTGCAATTCCAGCATTAAAATTAATGGAAGGTTTTAATGATGATATTAGAAATGTAAAAGGGTTTAACCTGAACCCTTATTCTTTAGATATGATTTTACTTAATAAAATTAATAAAAATCAATGGGAAAAACAAGTAGGTTTTATTCAAAAAAACTTAACGGAAGCTGTTATAGATAAGGCTTTTGAATCATTTCCGAAAGAAGTACAGGGTGAAACCACAGAAGAAATAAAACGAGTGCTTTTAAAGCGAATACAAAATCTTCATAAAATAGCAAATGCATACTATAAAACAATTAATAATTTTGGTGTAATTATAGGGACCGATAAAGATGATTGGTTTGATATTGAGCGAATGCCAAATAGCAGAACAAAAGTTACTGGGTATCGTATTCAAAAAGGCAAAAAAGGAGCGATATTTTATGAAAAATTTTTCGACAGAAATATTACAACAGAAATATGGATTTATGGTTTGGATGATGATGATAAATTTAAAGTCTATGGCAAAGGAAATGGATTAATTAAAATTAGAATTATTGGAGGGCAGAATAATGATACATATATTATTGAAAATGGAAAGAAAGTGAAGGTATATGATTATAAGTCAAAAAAAAACACCTTTGAAACACATAAAGGCAGTAAAAAATTAACGGATGATTATGAAACTAATGTTTATGATTATACCAAACTTAAAAATAACATCAATCAGTTGACACCAAGTATAGGTTCAAACCCTGATGATGGATTAAAATTAGGCATTGTAAATATTTTTACTACGCATGGTTTTGAACGAAACCCATTTACTTCACAGCATCATTTTTCTGCATCTTACTTTTTTGCAACTCAGGGTTATGAACTTAATTATAAAGGAGAATTTGCAAATGTTATAGGGAATATGAATCTAGGCATTGAAGGTGAATTTACAAGCCCAAATTATGCTATAAATTTCTTTGGTTATGGTAATAACACTCCTAATTTTGATGATGATCTTGAACGAGATTTTAATCGGGTAAAATTTAGAACGCTAAAGGTTGCACCTTCATTAATTTGGAGAGGTTCTACAGGAGCAAGTTTTAAAACGACTATTGCATATGAATCTGTTGAGGTAGAAAATACAGAAGGTAGGTTTATCAATAGTTTTTTAAATACAACCGAAGAAATCAATAGTAAATTTTTAGGAATTGATGCTAAATACCTTTTTGAAAATTATGACAATAAAGCATTCCCAACATTGGGAATGATGACTTCGTTACAAATTGGATATAAACTAAACGCAGATCAGACTGATAAAGGTTTTGCATATGTTATTCCTGAATTAGGTTTTGATTATAAGCTGATACCTAACGGAAAGTTAGTTTTAGCGACAAAATTAAAAGCACATGTCAATTTAGGTAATGATTTTGAATTTTATCAAGCGGCTTCTATAGGTGCGGCTGATGGTTTAAGAGGTTATAGATCTCAGCGATTTACAGGAAAGAAGTCTTTCTATCAAAATACTGATATTCGTTTTAATTTTAGAAGCCAAAAAACAAGATTGTTACCCTTGCAAATAGGTGTATATGGAGGTTTTGATTATGGTAGGGTTTGGGTTGATGATAGTTTGGTTTTTGATGCCAATTTTAATTCAGACCATTGGAATACATCTGTAGGTGGAGGCTTTTTTATTAATGCAGCAGATTTAATTACAGGTAATTTTTCATTATTTAGTTCTGATGACGGATTACGATTTGCTTTTTCAATAGGAATGGGTTTCTAATCTAAATTGGTGTCAATATTTTTGTATTACCTTTCTTTTCTTTCGGAGAGGTCGCTAGAGAATATTTTTTGCTTAATACACTTAGACAAATTGATGGTTCCTAAACTTTTCAATGACTTCATTAAAAATTGCAAAAACACCTTCTGCATCATCAGTAGTAACCATTTTTAAACGGTGCTCTTTAAAATGAGGAATACCTTTAAAATAATTGGTGTAATGACGTCGAGTTTCAACAATGCCTAAGCGTTCACCTTTCCAATCGATTGCCATTTGCAAGTGCCTTCGAGCTGCTTCAATACGTTCTGTCATCGTGGGGGGAGCTAGATGTTCACCTGTCTTAAAATAATGTTTTATTTCTCTAAAAAACCAAGGGTTTCCAATAGTTGCTCTACCAATCATAGCACCATCTAATTCGTAAATATCACGCATTTCTATGGCTTTTTCTGGTGTGGTGACATCGCCATTACCAAATACAGGTATGTGCATGCGTTGGTTATTTTTTACCTCGGCAATGGGTTTCCAATTGGCTTCCCCTTTGTACATTTGTGCTCTAGTTCGTCCGTGAATAGAAATAGCTTTACAGCCTACATCTTGTAATCGTTCAGCAACCTCTACAATTTGAATGGAATTAGCATCCCAACCCAAACGTGTTTTTACAGTAATAGGGAGTTTAGTATGCTTTACCATGGCTTCCGTTAAGGAAACCATCAAATCAATATCTTTTAAAATACCTGCACCTGCACCTTTTGAGACTACTTTTTTTACAGGGCAGCCAAAATTGATGTCAATAATATCAGGTTTAGATTGTTCAACAATTTCTATGGTGCGTAACATAGAGTCTAAATTAGCACCAAATATTTGAATACCTACAGGACGCTCTTTTTCGTAAATATCGAGTTTCATGGTGCTTTTTGCAGCGTCACGAATCAAGCCTTCACTAGAGATAAATTCCGTGTAGACAACATCAGCACCTTGTTCTTTACATAATGCTCTAAATGGTGGGTCACTAACATCTTCCATAGGGGCTAAAAGCAATGGAAAATCAGGAAGTTCTATGTTGCCTATTTTTATCAAGTCTTGATTTTTTGTAAAATTATATTTTTTATGGTTTGCATAAGACAGAACAGATAAGAAATCTATTGATTTTTTAGACTAATTTATGTAAATTGCTTCTGTTTTACTTTTTTGAATATGATTAATTTAGATTGATTGTGGTTTGGAGTACTATTATTAGTATTTATTCCTGCTTCTTTTTTAGCGATAATAGGTTATGTTTTAAAGTCTACTGACAATAAAAAATCTGCAAAAATATTTTTTATTCTTGCTTTGTCATATACCCTAATCTGTTTGGTGTCAATAGTGTCATTTTATATATATTTAAGTATCTTTAAATAAGAAAAGATCTGAAAACTTGAGGCTTTCAGGTTTAAAAAAGATAAAATTACATTTAAAACGTCACTTTCAACTCCACTATTTCTTTGCCTCTTAATACTTTGGCTGTAGTCGTATCTCCTTTTTTAAATTTAGACAAAGCTTTCATATAACCCATCATATCATCAACCTTGAGTTCTCCTAATTGGATAACGACATCTCCTTTTTTGATTCCCGCTTTTTGTGCAGGTTTATCCTCACTAACGCCGTCAATACGCATACCTTTTCCATCATACATATAATCAGGTACAACCCCTAAGGTTACTTTAAAACGAGGTGTTTTATCACTTTCATTTTTTGTTTTACGGAAAGCCATTTTGCCATTATCATCCAAATCGGTAACAATATCAAAAATATAGCTAGAAATCAATTCCATACCTTTATAATTCAACTTGTCATAGTCATCACTTGGTCTGTGGTAATCTTCATGTTGCCCTGTAAAGAAATGCAATACAGGTATATCGTTTAAATAAAATGAAGTGTGATCTGTTGGTCCAACACCAGACTCTTTTTCTATCAATTTGAATTTATCGCCATATGCTTCAACGACTTGCTTAAAATAAGGAGAAGTTCCTACACCATATACAGCTAAAGCATTGTCCTTTTTTAAACGACCAACCATATCCATATTCAACATATAATTTACAGAGTCTAAAGATAATGTAGCGTGTTTTACGAAGTAATTAGAACCCAATAAGCCCATTTCTTCACCAGAAAAAGACATTATAATATAATTATTTCCTGTATTAGCACCTTGTAATTTTTTAGCAAGGTCTAATAGTACACTAACACCACTAGCATTGTCATCAGCACCATTATGTACCTGTACTTTTTTTCCTCTGTATAGAGAACCTTCGTCACCATAACCTAAATGGTCGTAATGTGCACCAATAATAATGGTGTAAGGTGCGTGGTTGTTAATGAATCCTACAACGTTTCTACCTGTAATGGTCTTTTTATCAATACTATCAGTATAATTTGCTTTTCCGTGAGGGTGTGTCTTAGGTTTGAAAGTAAAATCTTGAAAATATCCATTGGTACCTTTTGGTTCTAATCCTATTTCTTGAAAACGTTTTGCGATATAATCTGCTGCAGCTTTTTCTCCTTTTGTACCTGTAGATCGGCCTTCTAATTTGTCATCAGCAAGAAAAGCAACATCTTTATAAATTTGAGTTTCTATTTGAGCAAAACTTTTAAAGGAGAAAAGGAATGCAAAAAAAGTAAGAATTAATATTCGATTCATCATAATAGTATTATTTTTGGCAAAATTAGGCAATAATTATCAAATATATTTATCTCATGAAATTAATAGTAAAGGTTAGTAGTATTTTAGTGATACTTGTTTTTTTTGCTTCGTGTAAAACACAACAAAGTACAACAACTGCAACAGTTGAAAAGCAAGTTTTACAAGTTGAAAAAGGAGCTGTAGCAGCAACAAATGATTCTTTGATTTTTCCTGATGAAAAACATTTTAAATCGTTACGACAAGTTACTTTTGGTGGTGACAATGCTGAAGCGTATTGGAGTTTTGATGACAAGCAATTGGTATTCCAATCGAATAATAAAAATTGGGGTGTTTCTTGCGATCAAATGTTTTTAATGGATGTAAACGATACGTTTAAAGATAAAAAACCACCGATGCTAAGTACAGGAAAAGGAAGAACAACCTGTGCCTATTTTTTACCAGACAACAAACATATTATTTATGCCTCTACACATTTAGGAGCAGATGCTTGTCCTGAAACACCTTTAAAAAAAGAAGGAAAATATATCTGGCCTATTTATGATACCTATGATATTTTTGTAGCCGATTTAGAAGGTAATATCACTAAGCAACTAACCAATGAAAAAGGCTATGATGCAGAACCTACAGTTTCACCAAAAGGCGATAAAATTGTATTTACATCTACACGTAATGGAGATATTGATCTCTATACAATGAATTTAGATGGAAGTGATGTAAAACAGATTACTTTTGAGTTAGGATATGATGGTGGAGCATTCTTTTCACCAGATGGCACAAAAATTATTTTCCGCTCGTCAAGACCAAAAACCAAAGAAGAAATTAAAGAATATAAAGATTTATTAGCAGAAGGCTTGGTGCAACCAACCAGCATGGAATTGTATATCTGTAATGCAGATGGTAGCGAATTAAAACGATTGACTAATTTAGGCAATGCCAATTGGAGTCCGTTTTTTCATCCTTCAGGAAAGAAAATATTATTCTCTTCTAATTTTGAATCAGAACGCGGTTTTCCTTTCAATTTATATATGATAGATTTGGATGGGAAAAATCTGGAGCAAATTACGCATGGCGGTACTTTTGATGCTTTTCCAGTATTTTCAAACGATGGAAAATATTTGGTATTTTCGTCTAATAGATTTAACGGAGGCGGTCATGACACCAATCTGTTTATTGCAGAATGGCAAGATTAGCGTGCATATGTCATTCCGAAGACGTAGAACGTGGCAATCTTTTTAATAAGATGGTATTCTACTGTCATTCAGTCCCGATGTTTCGGGAGAAGAGTAATGTAGCGAAGAATCTCATAAAATAATGCTAAATTAGTGCAAGGCTAAAAAAACGATCTTTGTCATTCCTGCCTTCGCAGGAATGACAACTGTAGATTAGGATATCTCTATCTCTAAATATAAAATTACAACCACATGAAAACAATAGGCTTAATAGGCGGAATGAGTTGGGAATCGTCCGTAGTATATTACGAATTGATCAATAAAAAAGTAAGAGAAGCATTGGGCGGGTTCCATTCGTGTAAAAATATTATGGTTACCGTTGATTTTGCTGAAATAGAAAAACTACAACATGAAGGCAATTGGGATGCTTTAGATGCTTTGATGGCAACTTCGGCAAGGCAATTGGAAAAAGCAGGGGCTGATATCGTAATTTTATGCACCAATACCATGCATTTGTGTAGTGATGCCATTACCAATGCGATTGCTATTCCGTTTTTACATATTGCCGAAGCTACAGCACAAGAAATAAAGAAACAAGGTTTAAAAAAAATAGCGTTGCTTGGTACTAAGTTTACGATGGAAAAAGATTTTTATAAAGATATTCTGATTCAGAAATACGGAATAGAAGTGTTGATTCCAACAGCCGAAGAACGAACACAAGTTCATGATATTATTTATAATGAATTGGTTCACGGACAAATCAAAGATGAATCGAGAGTGGTTTATAAAACGATTATTAAAAATTTAGAACAAAGAGGAGTACAAGGTGTAATTTTAGGCTGTACCGAGATCCCTTTATTGATTTCTGCAACAGATGTTGCTATTTCTGTTTTTGATACCACAAAAATTCATGCAGAAAGTGCTGTTGATTGGGCTCTGAATAGTTAC
>JAMONB010000350.1 GCA_027066745.1 Flavobacteriaceae bacterium | reverse complement strand
GCACCAGGGATAGCCTTTGCACCTCCTCATGCAATTTCTAAACCAAGAGTAAGTAAAAACGGAACACCAATATCACCTACGCCACCAAGAACAGGAATGCCTTCAGGTATTTCAGCTAAATTAGTAGCCGATAATATTGTACATATGATTAAAAACAAAACCAATGACATTCACCATTTAGGTTCTATGGGAAATATGGGAGCAGCTTGTATCGCTTCCACAGGCTTTGGAATGCTAAAAGGGAGAGGTGTTACAATAACCACAAATCCAATTGTGCCAGATTATATAAAATATCCTGAAACGGGTAGAATAAATTCAAAAACAATCGGAGATTTAGGATTGGCTGGTCATTGGGTAAAATTATCGTTACATTATGCCTTTTTATACAAAGCAAAAATGAAACCTTTTTGGTGGTTGATACCAGAATAATTTTTGAATCAAAATTTATAAATCCCAAAAAATAGCTTGTACCTTACATCTTAAAGAAACAAAAAAATGGCAAAAAAAATAACAAAATTCCAGAAAACCTTTATCATGAGAAATCCGTTAGTACAGGTATTTAAGTTTCTTTGGTTAAACTACAAAATACTAAGTGTTGTAGCTATGGGACATGGAGGAACAAGACAAAACAAAAAATAAGATAACTAATGTAAGGAGTTTTGGTTATATTTGACTAAACGAACATACAATTAAAAATAAAAAAATGACTACAATAAATATATTAAACTTAAAATGTAATGGTTGTGCAAGCACCATTAAAAAAGGATTACTTTCTTTAGAAGGAGTAAATGAGGTAGAGGTTACACTAGAAAGTTCTGAAATTAAAATTAATGAAGTTTCTGAAACTATTTTTGCTGGTGTAAAAGAGAAACTTTCTAAAATGGGTTATCCGGAAGTTGGTGATGCCAATACGATGTTGCATAAAGCAAAATCATTTGTAAGCTGTGCGTCTGGTAAAATAACTTCGGAATAATTGACGGTAATCAGTAATAGTCTTCAGTAAACAATTTACTTCTACACTATAGTTTTAGCTTTGGTGTAGAAACAAGTGGAGTTCTACGTTAAAATTATCAATTGAATTAAACATTCCTAATACCATTAATTTGGAGTTTTGTTTTTTCTAATTTAAAATTTTATTTTTATGGCATCTTTTAAAGAAATAATTAACCAAGAAACACCTGTTTTAGTAGATTTTAGTGCAACTTGGTGTGGTCCCTGCAAAACAATGATTCCTATATTGAAAGAAGTTAAACAGCAATTAAAAGGTAAAGTAAAAATCATTAAAATTGATGTTGACAAAAATCAATCTACTGCAGCATCATTTCAGGTACAAGGCGTACCAACGCTTATACTTTTTAAAAATGGAAAGCAGGTTTGGCGACAGTCTGGTGTTGTGCCAACGAATCAATTAGTACCTTTACTGGAAAGTTACCTATAGTTAATTATAAACTTATTTCTTTTTTGTACTTTTCACAATTCATAAAAAAGATTATTAATGATTTCCTCTTTATTTGCA
>JAMONB010000349.1 GCA_027066745.1 Flavobacteriaceae bacterium | reverse complement strand
TTTTAGGTATAACACATGTTTCATAAGGTTCAATACCTTGAGCTCTAAGTGTTATTCTTTTAGCTTCCCCAATCCTAGCTGTAGAATCTAAATTATAAATTTTACCTGTTAGGTTAACCCATAAAACTACCTCTTTTCCTGTTAAATAATAATCATATTCAACTTGTATTATCATCTTTCCAGTATCATCTATAGTTGATGTATTAATATCTCTAGGGTAAACATTTGCTACCCACTCTACACCCTGATCGTTAGTATCTTGGCGAAAGTTATTACCTACTGCAAACCCTAAATTACTGGTAGTAATCCCATCAAACTCATCTATTAAATTTAGTGTATTGTTAGAGGCTTTGTAAAAATCCCATTTTCCAGAAGCATCATAAGTGTACCCATCACCAAATAAAACTAAAACTTCATTTTCTTGATTAACATTTGTAAATATATCTGATGAAGTAACAAATAGATCATTAGGATAGCTATTCATTAATACACCACCAGAGTCAGGTTCATAATAAATAAAATCATATGGATTTTGTCCTGGGAGTGTAGCATCTTTTGCATATCCCGCTATCATACCCATAGAAACAGTGGGGTTTGTATTTACTCTGTTATTATATCTGTCAGTTACGGTTAATATCCAGTTTTCTATAAATTTAGCATACTCTGCATCTTGTGCAGTACTTGAATATGAAAGGCTTATAGCACTTGCTGGTCCTGAGAGAATTACTACATTATATACTTTAGATAATATTTGTGTATCACCATTTTCATCTACAAAAGTTGCTTTTACATTAATAGGGATTGTTCCAGAGATAGTATTTGATAAAATATTAATAGTAGCGCTATTTTCATTGAGAATTGTTAAACTATCACCAATTGTTCCATCAAGACCTTGCAAATCACCTAAGTTTAAATTTAACAAACTTATCTCCATTGAACTGATTTTATCATCACTAACTAGAATCCCATCTTTATTTTTAACATAAAATGTCATCTGTTTAGTATCTTCTAAATTCATAATATAGTTATCATCGCCAACTGAACTAGTTAATTCATACTCATTTAATACAATTTGATCAGTAACAGGACTGATTCTAAATGTATAGTTTTTAACATCACCTAAATTTTCAGAATGGTAAAATCCAAAAACTATATCTGAAGCGTTCTTATTTAATTTACTAGGAGCTGTATATACAAAAGAAGCTGTTCCATTATTTAATTCTACTTGATTATTTTCAAAAGAACCAACATCTATACCACTTTGAACAGAATCAGGGTAGATAACCTTAACTTCACCTGTTGATAAAGGGTTATTAGCATTATCAAATACATTTACATCAATGTTTACTACCTCACTTCCTACTACTAATGTAGAACTATTAATAGGTAAGACAACGGTAGAGTTTATAACATCTAAATTTAAATCTACATCTGCACCTTTTTTTGCTGTTATATCATCTTCACCACATCCTGTTAAAAAATAAGGCACAACTAATAGCAGTCCTAATAAAAACATTTTGTAAACATTCATTCTT
>JAMONB010000348.1 GCA_027066745.1 Flavobacteriaceae bacterium | reverse complement strand
ATTTATTTTTTGAAGAACTTCTTCTGGAGTACCTTCTAACATTGCTAGGGCAGATTCTAAATTGGTAAAATTGGTAGTTCCATAAATTCGATCATTAGCATCATCAGTATATAAAGGCATAATTTCTTTAAAAATAGCTCTATCTAATTCTGCATTGTAATTTTTATGAATTCCTTTTAATGTAGAAACCATATAGGCTTTTGCATTATTAAAAGATTCTTCATTATAAGCAGCATCTTCCATTTGAGTCAATCTAAACATCATTTTCATCAACTCATTATTTCTGATAAACACTTCAGAAAACCTTGATCGTATCAAATTAATACTATCAAAGTCTTTATATGCTTTGTCAAAGTCTTCCAATAAAAAACCATATTGAACTTCTAATCCTTTCTCTGCAATCTTTTTAGTAAACTCAGCTTCAAATTCTCGCTTTTTAGCAATGGCTTTACTTTTTTTAAGCCCTTTGTTTTCGCCTATCCATTTTTTCCAATAATTAGCAATTCTTGCTTGTTTAGAAGCGTATTGAATTCTAATTTTATCATCAGATTTCATATAGGCATCCATTACCTTTAACGTGGCTTCTCTAATTGCAATATTACTCGGGTTTGTTTTTTCAGTAAGCTGCTCTATTGCTACCGCAGGTAAATATTCATTTGTTCTCCCTGGAAAACCAAAAACCATAGTAAAGTCATTTTCTGAAATACCATCTAATGATACTGGTAAAAAATGCTTAGGTGTGTAAGGTATATTCTCTGTCGAGTACTTTGCAGGTCTATTATTTTTATTCGCATAAATTCTAAATAATGAAAAATCACCTGTATGTCTTGGCCAAACCCAATTGTCAGTATCTGAACCAAATTTACCAATGCTAGTTGGAGGTGCTCCAACCAAACGAATGTCTTCAAAACGTTCTACAACAAACAAAAAGTATTGATTGCCTTTAAAAAAGGGTTTTATTTTTACGCGTTGCCAAGGTTCAATTACTGAAGCTTTATTTACAGCATCTATATTACTGTCAACAAACGATTGTCTTACTTGTAGAGACATTCCGTCATTAACACCATGAAGCACTTTGGTAGTAACATCTTCAATACGTACAATAAATTCTACAAACAACCCTTCATTTGGTAGCTCTTGATCCATATTCATTGCCCAAAAACCATCTTTCAAATAATCCTTTTCTAAAGATGAATGTGACTGGATTTGACTAAAACCACAATGGTGATTCGTTAATATTAATCCTTTCGGAGAAATTACTTCACTCGTACAACCGCCATTAAAATGACCAATCGCATCTTTCAAACTTGAATTATTAACATCGTAAATATCTTTAGCCGTTAATTTACTACCTAAAGCTTGCATTTCTTGTTCGTTCATTCCGTTAAGTAGAGAAGGAATCCACATTCCGCCTTGTTGAGCAGAAATTTGTAGTGTAACAAAAAGGATTAAGATTTTAAAAAATTTCATAGGGGATTGTTTAATATTTCTTAGCAATTTATTCTTTTGAAAGCACCAAAGATAAATAATACTAAATTAATAAAGAACTCCTTATCCCTTTTTGTTATTTTGTAGAATATTTTTTTTTATGGAATTCAACACTAAGCTCTCAAATATAAAAACTACCATTTTTACGGTAATGTCTAAACTTGCCAAAGAGCACCAAGCTATTAACCTATCACAAGGATTTCCTGATTTTAACACAGACCCAAAGCTTATTGAACTGACAACAAAAGCCATGAAAAAAGGGTACAATCAATACGCACCCATGCAAGGTGTATTTACCTTAAGAGAACAGATTTCTGAAAAGTTTAATAATTTATACCATTCTACTTACCATCCTGACACAGAAATAACTATAACTTCAGGAGCAACACAAGCTATTTTTACAATAATTAGTGCTTTTATTGAAAAAGATGATGAGGTGGTCATTTTTAAACCTGCTTATGATTGCTACGAGCCTGCAATTAATTTACACAAAGGAAGGTCTGTTTATGTACAATTAAAAGCCCCTGAATTTAGGATAGATTGGAAGAAAGTAAAGCAATTGATTACTGATAAAACTAAAATGATTATCATTAATTCACCTCACAATCCTTCAGGAACAATTTGGAGCAATGAAGATATGATTGCTCTTGAAAATTTAGTTAAAGACACAAATATTATAATATTAAGTGATGAAGTTTATGAACATATAATTTTTGATGGAAAAAAACATCAAAGCTTGTGTTTATATCCACATTTAAAAGAACGATGTTTTATTGTGGCTTCCTTCGGAAAAACTTTTCACAATACGGGCTGGAAAATAGGCTATTGTGCAGCACCTAAAGCTTTAATGCACGAATTTAGAAAAACACATCAATTTAATGTCTTTTGTGTCAACCATCCGATGCAAATAGCGTTTGCTGAGTATTTAAAGAATAAAAATAACTACTTGTCTTTAAATAACTTTTATCAAGAAAAACGAGATTGTTTTTTAAATGGAATAAAAAATTCACGGTTTAAATTTATACCTTCTCAAGGCACTTATTTTCAATTGCTAGATTACAGTGCTATCACTAACGAAAATGATGTAAATTTTGCTAAAAGATTGGCAACTGACCACAAAATAGCTGCAATACCTATTTCGGTTTTTAATACAGATAATTTAGATCAAAAAATGTTGCGGTTTTGCTTTGCAAAAAAAGAAGAAACCCTGCAAAAAGCCATAGGAATTTTATGTAACATATAAATTATGGTATTATATTTGTTTATTGTTGTTGTGAGTTACACAACAAAACAGCTCTTATAGAGTTAAGTATAATACGATAAAAACAAATACCCATGAAAAATTTTAAATTACTAATTACAATTTGCTGCTTACTTGCAATATCAATAGTTTCTGCTCAAAAAGTTAAACATGATGGTAAACAATACAAAGTAAAGAAAGGTGATATCTATTTAGACGGTACAAATGTTACTGATATCATAACGAATTCTGATAAAAAAAATATTCTCGAAAAAGCTAAAGATAAAAAAGAAGAAGAAGATAAAGTTGACAAAGCTGAAAAGAAGGAGAAAAAGGCCAAAAAGAAAGAAAAGAAAGCTGAAAATAAAGTAAAAAAGGCAGAAAGAGAAGTTGAAAAACATGAAAAAGCTGTTAGCAACTTATCTAAAAGTGAGGATAAATTAGATACAGCACAGAAAAAATTCGATAAGCTAAAAAGAAAAGGAAAGCTATCGCCTGATGATGAAGAAAAGTGGTTAGAAAAAATAGAAAAATTAAAAGAAAAAATTAGAAAGAATAAAAAGAAGGTAAAAAAATCTTAGTCTCCAAAAATAATTAATGAAAGATATCCTTACTATTGCGTTAATTCAATCAGAATTGGTTTGGGAAAACTCTGAACAAAATAGGAAGGCTTTCACTCAAAAAATCAACAGTATTTCTAATGCTGTTGATTTAATTATTTTACCCGAAATGTTTACTACTGGTTTTACTATGAATGCAACAAAAGTTGCTGAAACAATGGATGGTAAAACAATCATTTGGCTAAAAAATATTGCTAAAGAAAAAAACGCAGCTATTACAGGCAGTTTAATCATTAAAGAGGATGGTAATTATTACAACCGATTGGTTTTTATTTATCCTTCTGGAGAAATCAATACTTATGACAAACGGCATACTTTTACGTTGGCTGATGAGGATAAAGTCTATACTGCAGGTAGCAAAAAACTTATTATAGATTTTAAAGGTTGGAAAATTTGCCCGATGATTTGTTATGATTTGCGTTTCCCTGTTTGGGCAAGAAATAATAATGACTATGACCTTCTTATTTATGTTGCAAATTGGCCCAAACCAAGAATCGCTGCTTGGACTACACTTTTAAAAGCTAGAGCCATTGAAAACATGTCTTATGTCATTGGAGTCAATAGAATAGGTGTTGATGCAAATAAGCAAGAATATTCAGGACATTCTGTTGCTTTTGACCTTCTTGGTGAGGAAATTTCTACCATTGAACCTCTTCAAAATACTATAGAAACAATCTCTATTTCAAAAGAGACCTTAACAAAAACTAGAACAAAATTTAGTTTTTTAGAGGATAGAGACCGTTTTAGAATAATGAATTCTGAGTGAAGAATAACGAATGTAGAACTAAAATATAATAATTCAAAACCATTAATCATTGTTCTTAAATCGTAATAAATTAGAAAATATTAACGAATGTAGATTGTTGATTTGAGAACTTAAATAACGTGAGTTCGGCATATTAATAATTGTAATTTTTATAGTAATCATATCCTTAATAGTTGAATGTCATTCAGAACATATTGAGGAACGATTGAAGTGAAGAATCTCTATTAATTTCAATAGAGATTCCTCCTACGTCGGAATGACATAGTAATGACAATCATACACTTATCAATTTTATGTACTTTTGGTTAAGTCGAACCACGTTAAATACGTTCAATAAATTCACTCCCGAAACTTCGGGACAAAAATCATTATTCTCCAATAAAATTATAATGAAAAAATTAACGAATGCTGATTGATGAGTAACGAGTGTAGAACTAAGACGTAATAGTTCTAAAATCGTTATTCTCTATTCGTTGTTCTTACATCTAGTAGAGTACATCATTCTTTTACTCTTTTTATTGACTGCTATGCCACCAATTAAAATTAGTAGGCTAGGTTACGCCACATGTTAAAAATTTTGGGGAAGTTTTACGTTTGTAAAAGGAGGCTTAAGATATTTGTAGAAATTATTAGTTTTATCATAGATTATTGTTTTTTTATTAATTAAATCAACAATAGTATCCGTTTTAAAGTTAAGACCATAAAATAAAGCTCTATCAGTTATGAGATAAGGATTTCTTTTTAACAACTCTACAAACTCTATGTTATTTAAAAAAGCTTTAAGACCGCTTTTATAAAATACTAAATGATACCGTTTAATGAATTTATTATCTTTCGAAAAAGACATCTGTATTCTTAAAACATCACCATTTAGTAATTTATAAGAATCTAAAAAAATATTTTCGCTACAGTTGAACCTTACCTTAAAAAGACCCGTTAATTCAAATTCTTTATTTAGAAAAATTAAGTCATTTTCAATAGTGTCTTTAATATATTTATTTAATGGAATTAAAGGTACTCCATCACTAAACCTTATTAAATTACCATTTTCTATGTAATTCTCTATCAATTTACATTCAAAATTGTTGTTTTCTACAAATGGCTCATTCTTTGTTTGAGTTACTATAAAATATATAATCAATACTGGGAAAAACAAAAACCAATAATTTATTCGCTTTAATAATTTAACAATTTTAATCATAAATCGGTGTGCCTTGTTTTACCTTTTTCATATGTCTTATTTCGTTGGTCTTATGTGAAAAATACACTCTTAAATCCCCTAACTTTCTTTTATTAACTAAGTCTAAATAAACTCCTGCTATTGACGTTACAGGTCTAATGTATTTTATAATTCCTGCACTTCTTATAGAGCCAAGGCTGTAATTTAAACTTCTTCTAGCTGTTTCTACAACTGGCTCTTCATTCGTTATTGAAGAGTTTATAACACTGCTAACGAAAGTTTCATGAATAGTACTTTCCATACCTTCAATTGTTGGAGAAATATTAGTATTCTTAATTCCTTGACTATTAAGATGTTTTATTGTTTTATCACTTGTTGTTTTTTCTGAAATTATATCGTTGTCTCTATTAATAACAGTTTCAAAATAATCTTTTTTTTGATAAAGGAGTTTGTGGTAAAAGCATATGATTGGTGTCAATTAATCCTTGCATAACGTATTTTACACTTTTTATATGCAAATATAAGTAAAATTGTAAAGTGTACTAGTCAAATAATCATGAAAAGAATAACGAATGTTGATTACTGAATAACAAGTGTAGGTTATTATTTTGAGAACTTGAATATGTTGAATTTCAAGTTAATAAGAATACTCTTCGTAGCTTAACACCCTTAATAAGCTATGCTTGTATCTTCAGTAAAATACATTTTACTTCGATAATCCTCAAGGAAACAATACCAAAACTTAAAGACGTTAAATAAAATTCTGAAACTTCGGGACAAAAATCATTATTCTCCAATAAAATTATAATAAAAAAATTAACGAATGCTGATTGATGAGTAACGAGTGTAGAACTAGAACGTAATAATTCAAAATTCGTTAATCACTATTCATTGTTCTTCAATCACTTTTTCAATCAAAACCATTGTGCCCAAGGAATTCTACTCAACACAAATAACAATGCTAAGCCATAAAACACTGCTATGGTTTTAAATTTACTATTGTCAGTCGTTTTCTTTTTGTGTTTAGACCAACCTATAGTAATAAATACAATAGCAATAATCATCATTAAAGGATGCTCTACAGCTAACAAACGAGAAGTTCCATCTTTCATTGTTGCTCCCATACCGCTGTCTTTTAAACTTTTATAGGCAGGCGACATAAAATACCAGCCCAAACCAATTAGCAATTGTATATGCATTACTATGAGCGTAAATAAAGAAATACGTAAATCTTTATCAGTAAATTCTTTGTTTTTTGTTAAACCTATAATAGCATTTACCGTTGCAAAAATCAATAGTAAAAGAACTATATATGCCCAATAAGAGTGAACAATTTTCATCATGATATGTGTGTTTTTATAATTATTTTAATTTATTACCATTTGTTTTCTGCGGCATCTCCTCCCCAAATAAGAGTTGCAATATATGGATTGTCTATAAACGGATTTCTATTGCCTTGTGCTGCTTCAATAATAGTATTACGTTGTATTTCAAATTCAGATACAGGGTCAGATTTATTCCATTCTAAAAACAACTCTAATGTACCTACTTTATCAAACGTTTCTCCATAGCGAACGTTTAAATACATAATCATCCTGGCCACATCGCCTCTCCATTCATCACCAGGATACCATTTATTGCCATCTAATTTATAAGTTCCACTTCCATTTGTAAAAGGAAAATTACTTCTTTGAGAATTTATACTGGCATCACATGATCTTAAATGATGTAAGTCTGTTACTGCATTACTTGTACTTAATCTTGATTGTGGATAAATGTGTTCAGTATTAAAAGTTTGTGGACTGTGACTGTTAGATTGTGAAGTGTATTCTTCCCAATACCTACTTTCACCTGAATACATCAAAATTACATTATCTGTATTTGCCTTGTCTTCATCAGCATTATAAAGATAATTATGCCTTTGTCCGTAAGATAAAATGGTAGTATGCTTTTGGATAGTAAATTCTTTTAATAATGAATAACTCAAATCTGCATCATCCACCAAAGCCATAGTAGCATAATAGGGTGCTAACTCTGAAGGAATATTAAATGCAATTGATTCAAGTATTGTAATTGTTACAGTTGCTGATGTACATGTTTGTGTTGGAGAGTCATCATCACAAATGGTGTAAATAAATGTGTCATCACCTACAAAATTATTTTTAGGAGTATAACTAATACTTCCATTGGTATTAAGTGTAGCAGTTCCTTTAGTATTTGTATTGTCTACAGATGTTATCTCAGCATCATCAGTTAGGCTATCATTTTCTAAAATTTCAGTAAAGGTTCTTGTTGTATTCTTTACCGCATTATAGCTATCATCTACAGCCATAGGTGAGCCTTCATCTGTAATGGTAACCGTTACTGTTGCTGTAGAACAATTTTTTGGCGTGTGGCTATCACAAATAGTATATTTAAATGTGTCTGTACCTACATAGCCTGAA
>JAMONB010000347.1 GCA_027066745.1 Flavobacteriaceae bacterium | reverse complement strand
GCAACAACTCATAAAATTTATGCTTACTTTTAAACTAAATAACGAACAGACAAACATTCAACAAACGATTTGCTACAACGGAAAAATCTCCGATTTTTCAGTCGCACAAATCTTATAAAAGCCCGTTACCACCAATTACCAAAATGACGAAAATCCATTTCATAATATTATTTTTAAGCTTTCTTATAATTAGTTGTAATACGAAGAATGAAACAAAAGAAAATAAACTAATTGGAGAATGGAGTAAAATTGAATCTGAATTAGATTCTGACCGACCATCCTTATTTTATAGACCTTTTGGCATTGGATTTACAGAAGATAAAATTGAATTTTTTAATGGATTCAAAAGATATGACCAAGATACCATTTCAAGAAAAAGAGAACTGAATTACAAAGGAACTTTTACTGATTATAAAATTAAAGATGATAGTATTTTTATTAAAAACCCATTTAATGAAAATTGGGAATTTAAATGGAAAATTAAAGAACAATTAACGGACACTTTAATTCTCACAAAAAACGATACTACTTTTATAAAACTTCAAAGGATTAAGACTAATATGAATTTCAACTTTGACCAAATTATATTCTCAAGTTCTGGTTGTTATGGTTCTTGCCCAATAATTGACATTTCAATTGATAACAAAAACAATATATATTTTCAAGGAGAAGGTTATGTGAAACCTTTAGGGTTTTATGAATCAAAAATTGACAGTATTAAGAGTAAATACATATTTTCAAAATTTGGAAAAGCAAATATTGATAACTTATTAAATGAATACGCAGTTGGACATACTGATGACGAAAGTATAACAACAACATTTATCAAAGATGGTAAAATAATTAAAACGATTCACGACTATGGAAAAGCAGGTCCAAAAGAATTAATTTGGGCTTATGTTCCCATACAAAATTTATATACTCAAATTGAGTTAGATAGTTTAGTTAATGATGAACCTTTTTATCCTAAACTTCATTACTACACTTTTGAAAAAGATTCACAAATATTAAGATTAGAAAAATCAGAGAGTTTCTTCTTATGGACAGAAATAAAAAAATCTAAAATTGTAAGCAAAGAATTCAAGCATAAATACTCAATTGGATTTAGAGGTAATTATACATATTGGGGAGCTGACCCTAACGAAAATAGAAAACACCAATATAAAATAGATAAAATTGAATCTGATGGGAAGTTATTTAAGTTTTCTTTCAAAGACCACGAATCAATAATTTATGATTTAGGATACAACTTTATCGAAAGGAATTTTAAAGAAGCTGATTTTAAGAAAAAAACGAAATATGATTAAAAAACTGGTGGTAACACCGTATAAAATTAATTGCTAGTGCGAGCCTACTTACGAAAATCCTCGCGGATTTTCTATTCGGTTTGTATTTGCTAAATTTGGTACTTAAACAACGCAACTAATCTTATACAAGACCGTTGTAACACATACCTGATAAAAATTTAGAACTTCAAAAAAAGTACATTTGAATTTTGAAAATAGTAACTTTTAAGTTACCTTTGCCTGAATGGAAAAAGTTAGAGAAGTAATTG
>JAMONB010000346.1 GCA_027066745.1 Flavobacteriaceae bacterium | reverse complement strand
TACCCAACAAGCCCATTAAATTGACCGGCTAAAGCAGGGCTTGTTTTATGTTAAGCAGTTTCGTTTAACATTGTCTTGATTTTTGGTTACAGTTTACTAAATCGCCGATCAATTTATGGGGGCGTTATATTAAAAAATTAAGAACACCTCTGAATTACTCCTAGGTTATTTAAAAATGGATAAGCTATTTAATCTCGGAAATATTAGTGATGCTGAACGAGCATTAATGGAAAAGCGGAAAGTTGATTTCAGTAAAATACGTAGCAAATTTAAAAATGAGAGCAGGAAGGACTCTAAGCCAACAGAATGCTTAGTTTGCAAACAAGAAACTCCTAAGTTTTGTAATTCACATTCTATGCCAGCATCATTCCTAAGAAATATTGCAGTTGAAGGTAAGGTTCATACAACCAATAAAATTATTGATATGCCACTTCTTGGAACTGAAGAAGGTGTAAATAAAATAGGTACATTTAAATTAATTTGCAGAGATTGTGATAGTAAAATTTTTCAAGAATATGAAGAACCTGCCAACTACAACAATGCACCTACCGATAAAATGATTGCACAAATAGCAATGAAAAATCATTTAAGAAGTATAGGAAAAAGAAGAGATGAAATATCTCTTTATAAAAATCTAAATGGACTAGGTCAAATTAATAATCCTTTTATCAATGGAATGTTAGAAGTACAAACTCTAGATTTAAATGAATATTTACGTGGATTTAAAAAAGCAAAAAGAGCTATAGAAAAGAATTGGGAAAATGAATATTATCTATTTTTCTCTGAAAAATTGAACTACGTAGTTCCACTTGCATTTCAAGGTGAAATATCCCTCCATTTTGATTTAGATGGAAATATAATTAATGATGTTTACAATAAGTCAAAAAAGTACATTATTCAAACAATCCATATATCAGTTTTCCCTTTGGAATCCACTACAATCATAATGCTATTTATTGATAAAAATCACAAAAGATACAGGAGGTTTTATCAACAGTTTAATAAACTAAATCTAGAGCAGAAACTAGGAGTAATAAATTTTATTATTTTCAGCTATGCTGAAGATGTTTTCATGAGTAAAAAGCTTCATGAAAATTATTTAAAAAATGAAAATCTTCAAAAGGTTGCTGACTTAACTTCAATACAGTTTTTTGATGGTACGAAGGATGGTAGTAATGGACTTAAAAATAGCTTTGACCTATCTAATATGAATAATATCCCTAATTTTTTATTAATTGATGTTGAAAAAGGGAGTTGATTTAAATTAACATACAATAAAATATAACAAGGCATTTAAAACAAGGACTTACCTAAGTTGGGCTTCTTATTTTTGGTTCTGTAGTTTTGTTAAAGTTCGTGGTAATTTAAGTTTTGTAGTATTAATACGGTAAGCCCTTTAATGCGGCGTTGGATTACTACAATATTTTTTTATCTACAATCTACAGTTATTTTATCTTTCTTCTTTTCTAACTTTTGGAGTATTTTGTGGAATTAATCGCAAGTTAATCCATTACTTTAGTAGCAAACACCGCAGAAAAATATTATGTCACAGTTTTA
>JAMONB010000345.1 GCA_027066745.1 Flavobacteriaceae bacterium | reverse complement strand
TGTTTTTACCAGAAGACATCAATACCTACCTAAATAAAGAGAACCCTTTCTACTATAATGCTGTAGGTCAAGAATATGTAACAAAAGCCAATGAACAGTACCATCAAGGTGCATTCGACTTTCAACTCAATATCAATGCTGATGAGAAGAAATATCCTGTTTCAACAGGAAATTATGAAGAGCTAAAAGTAAGTAAAAACATCGAGAATGGCATCGAACTCTCTATGGGATACCGTCAAGCACAAGGGACACAAGAGTATAACAATATTAAAACAGGTACCAATGGTGAATTTATCTCAATGGTCAAAATTCCTGTCCTTTCTGTAATTCAAGACATCAGTCAAAATAAAGTGAACCTTGAAACAGCAAAAATCGAAACAAAACAACAACATCAAGTAAGTCGACAAAATTTACTTTTACTCCACCTTCAAGTTAAAAAAGTCTACTATCAACTACTCTTCCAACATGAGATACTACAGACAGAGCAAAACTTACTCCAAAAAGCAGAAAAAAACTTTGACTTTGTCTCTAAACAAGTCAATATTGGATTACTCCCCAAAATTTCACTCTTTGATATAGAGAGCCAAATTATTGAACGTAAACAAAGACTTCTTACAGCTCAAAACCTTTTTAGTCAAATTGAAAATGTATTTTTAAAATTTTTAGGCATTTCCAAAGAAAATTTTAATCAAAACTACACACTACCCCCATTAACTTCTCAAACTACGCTTGATTTATCATTGCAAGATGCCTTTGATATTGCCATAAAAAATCACCCTTCACTCAAACAGACGCAACATAAAATTGAGAAAAATAAATTAGGAAAAGAGTTCAATGAACTCTCTAAATACCCAAAAGTAAATATTGGTTTATACACAGTGTATGACAATATCTATAAAGAGGGACATAAAGTTACCTTTGACTTAAGTATGCCAATTGAACGAAATAGCTACAAGGGAAAAGATGAATATTTAAAAAAAGATTACATGCTCCTACACAGTAAACAAGAGGAACTTCTTCGTAACATAGAAGCAACCATTAAAAACTTATTGCAAGGTATTTCAATAACAAAAAGAACCATTAGCATGTCCAAACAAGAGATTGTCTTAGCCCAAAAGTTAGAAAAAGCAGAAAACCGAAAATACCAAGAGGGACTAAGCCAACTCATACTCATCAACCAAAGAGAAATCCGAACACTTCAAGTTGAACAAAAATTACTCAAATACTATTATGATTTAAAAATTTTATACACAAAGTTAAAGTTTGAACTAGGAGAAGAACATTAAATCTTACTCATTTTAACCACTTGTCCCAAAGCAATTCCTCCATCATTAGGAGGAATTTTATTTCCAATAATCGCAGTAGAAATTCTCTCTAACACCAAGCCTAAAAGCACCCTATTTTGAAACACTCCACCACTTAAAACCAAGGGTAAATCATATTTTTTATGTAGCATGTCAATTATCTCTACCAAAGTATTAAAAAACTTTGAAATAGCCATAGTTGCATTTCGCTCTTCATTTATTGCTTTAATCATGGGCAAACTATCGATGATGC
>JAMONB010000344.1 GCA_027066745.1 Flavobacteriaceae bacterium | reverse complement strand
CATATAATTTAGCACAAGAGCTAAGTTATATTTTTGAAAATAATACCAACCTAAGTTTGCATTTTACTATATTTACATAAAAATAACCAGAAAGGATAGAAAAGGAATAAGGCTGTTGATACCAATAAATTTAGAATTTATTTTAATTGAAAGTCCCCTTTTTTTAGCTATCAGAATTTGAACAATTCATAGGGACAATGATCCCGTTTACAGGTTGGAAAATCATGTAGCAATATTCTTTTACAAAACACAAAAATATGGAAACATATAACAATTATTACGGAGTTGATATTTCAAAACTAACATTTGATATTGTCGATCAAAAAGGCAAACACTCTTGCTACAACAATGACAAGAAAGGGTTTGCAAAATTTTACAAAACCAATATAAAAGATGGTCTTTGTGTAATGGAATCTACAGGGATTTATCATTTAGAGTTAGCTAAGTTTTTACATTCAAAATCAGTTGCTACTTCTGTAGTTAATCCTTTGAAAATAAAAAGGTTTTCACAGATGCGTTTGAGTAGAAATAAAACAGATAAAGCAGATGCAAAAATAATTTCTCTATATGCTCAAACTCAAGAAACAGACCTATGGAAACCATCACCTAAGGAGGTTGAAGAGTGTAAAGACACCTATCAAGTAATGGAGCAACATATTGAATTTAGAGTAGCTTTAAAGAATAAATTAGATGCGTTAAAAACAAAAAAAGCACCAAAGAAGTTAATACAATCAGTTGAAAGTAAGATAGATATGCTTTCAGTATGGATTGATGAACTACAGAAAGAGGCAGATAATTTAGTAAAAAGCTATAAGCCAGAAATGTTAAAAAACATCTCTTCAATTAAAGGTATTGGTAAACGAACAGCATCTTTATTGATAGTTGCTGCAGAAGGATTTTCAGAATTTGAGAATGCCAAACAAGTTTGTTCCTATTTTGGTTTAGCTCCTACCGAAACTAGTTCTGGAACAAGTGTAAAAGGCTCTCGGAGAATATCCAAAATGGGGAACCCATTAGTACGAAAAAAACTCTATATGTGTAGTTTGCAAGCATCAAGATACAATAAATCTTGCAAGGATTTATACCAAAGATTATTAGCAAAAGGGAAGCCAAAAAAATTAGCATTAATAGCAGTTGCGAATAAATTATTGAAACAAGTTTTTGCTATTTCAAAATCTGGATTACCATATGATGATGAATATCTGTCTGCCAACAGGCAGGTAAATCGTTTCGTCTAGCAGTGAAATTTTGGGTAAAATTGAGCTAAAGTTTTTCCTAGTTTGCCCTTTTGAAGAGCAAAAAAATAACGAGTGTTTTCACACCCGTTACGCAGGATAAACTTTGGTTCAAAAAATCGCCATAAGCTTTCCTAGTTTGCGAAAACAAATTTAGAAAAATATTTTGGATTTTACTTGGATTTTAACACAATTCAATTTGAAGTCATTGAAGCATTAGAAAACGACGATATAGATACTGTAAGTTTGTATGAAGTAGAAAAATCGTTAAAAAACATGCTACAAAAATGGACTGATATTAATCCCGCAAGAGGAATGGCAGAAAA
>JAMONB010000343.1 GCA_027066745.1 Flavobacteriaceae bacterium | reverse complement strand
CAGCACAAAACTTTGCTAAAATACGATCTGTAATAGATACAACTATCAAAAACAAAATGAACGTCTTGGAATCCTTAACTCTTATTGCTAAATCTGAATTTCAAATTACAGACTGATTAGTTACAAATTATCTATCGTTATAAGTGCATTTTATTTTACCTATCAAAAAACGATTTAAAAAAAGAGTTCATTTAGATGTATTTGAAGTACTCCCCATTTACTAGACCACTAATTTAGTTTTTTTAGTTGATAATTGATGTTTATTTTTATAAATATTTACTGGTATTTTTCTTTCTATTCCTTGGTGTGGTCGCATGGTATTAAAATAAGTTATATATTTTTCTAAACCTGCTCTTAATTCTTTCACTTTAGCCGTTGGGTTTATGTATATGTATTCTTGTTTTATTGTCCTAAAAGTTCGTTCTACTATTGCATTATCGGTTGCTCTTCCTTTACCGTCCATACTTATTTTTATAGCTTGTTCTTTTAACAAATCTACCCATATTTTACTTGTATATTGACTGCCTTGATCCGAGTTTATTATTTCTGGTCTTCCAAATTTAGAAACCAATGTTTTTATTATTTCAGTTTGTGTTTCGGCTTCCATTGTATTTGATAATTGCCATCCTATTATTTTTCTACTATACCAATCAACAACAATTGTTAGATACATAAAACCACGATTCATTGGTATATAACTTATATCAATTGCCCAAACTTGATTTGGTCGTTCGATCTGTATATTTCTTAACAAATAGGGATGAATGTATTTTGCCAGTCCCAATTTACTTAAGTTTCTTTTAGGGTAAATAGCTTCTATTCCCACTTTTCTTAATAAACGTCTTACTCGCTTTGGGTTTACGTGAATTTCTTCCATTTTTAAATAATCTTGCATCTGTAAAACACCTTTATAAGGATGTTTAAGATGATGCGTATCCATTAATTGCATAACCTTCAGGTTTTCTTTACTTTCTTCTTTGGGCTTAAAATAATAGCTACCACGACTTATGGAAAGTAATTCACATTGCCTTCTAATACTTATATTATGCTTTGTTTTTACCATTTCCTTACGTTTTGCTACATCCCCAATTGACTTAAGCTTTTTTTTAAAAAGTCCTTATCCATTTGTAACTCACCTATTTTACGAAGTAAATTATCCCGTTCCTTTTCTAAATATTCAAACTCTTTTTTCTTTTCAAATGCCATAGAACTGTTTGATAAAAATTCTTTTTTCCATTTCAATATCTGATTGGAATGCAAGTCAAACTTGCGACCTAAAGATGCTAATGTCTCAGCCTCTTTTATTGCTGCAATAGCAACTTTTGCCTTAAATTCTGATGTGAATTTCCTCCTTTGTTTTTGTATTCCCATAATGTTAAAATTAATACTTTTTTTTAACTTAATCAGTGGTGCATTTTTTGGGGAGTATTACAATACGGGTGCACGACAAATTTCCCTTTATTGCAAAAAAAGTCGGATATTGCGTAAAAAAGATGGATTTTAAAGAACAAGCAGTAGCAATTTTATCAAAACATTTATCCGAATGGGAATCTAACCCTTTAC
>JAMONB010000342.1 GCA_027066745.1 Flavobacteriaceae bacterium | reverse complement strand
TAAAACTTTCTGACTTATTACGTTATAGTCTTTATGAAACAAAAGAAAGCTTTGTACCGCTAGAAAAAGAGGTTCAATATTTAGAAAATTACATTGCTTTAGAGAAAATTCGGTTAGAAGAAAAATCAGAAATTACGTTTACCAAAAATGGAACTATTGCTATCCATAAAATTGCACCAATGTTACTTATTGTTTTTGTTGAAAATGCTTTTAAACATTTGAGTATTACCAAAGGTAAAAACAGTAGTGTTCATATTGCTTTAAATATATCAGATAACAAACTCGTATTTAAATGTGTAAATACGATTGACAATACAGGTCTAACACCACATAATTTAGAAAAAAAGAACAGTGGCATAGGGCTACAAAATGCTAAAAAACGTTTAAAGCTTATGTACCCTGACAAACACCAACTTACTATTTCTAAAACACAAGAAAATTATAGTGTCGAATTAATACTTACATTCTAATGAAACCTTTACAATGTATCATAGCAGATGATGAGCCTATTGCTCGTCAAATTTTGGAAAATTACATCAAAGAAATTCCGACCCTAACATTAGTAGCTTCATGCAAAGATGCTTTTGAAGTGATGGAAGTTTTACAAAAACAGTCTGTTGATTTATTATTTTTAGACATTAATATGCCAAAATTATCAGGATTGAGTCTAATAAAAACATTACAAAACAGACCTGAGGTTATTATTACCACTGCTTACCCAGAATATGCTTTAGAAGGCTTTGAACTTTCTGTAACCGATTATTTATTAAAACCGTTTTCACTAGAGCGTTTTTTACAAGCGGTATTAAAAGTACAGAAAAAAACCGCTTTACAACCAGAAACTAATGTTATTCAAAATGAAGAAGCGACTCAATATATCTTTGTAAAGAGTGATAAAAAACTCATTAAGCTTACCATTAGTGAAATTAACCATATTGAAGCCTATGGAAACTATGTCAAAATTTTTACAGATAAAATGATTTTAGTGCCACAAACATTAACTCATTTTTTAGAAAAATTACCTCAGCAATTTTTGAGAATTCATAAATCTTTTGTGATTAATTTTAACAAGTTAAAACTGATTGATGGCAATCAAATTGTATTAACAACTGATATAAAATTACCGATAGGGAAAGTCTATCGAAAATTGATTTTAGAAAAAATAGATACTTAAATAAAAATTTCTTGAAACCAATTATCCCCGAGGCAAGCCATAGGGGTATTTCGTTGGTTTCATGCCCAGTCAAGCTAGGCACAAGCTTTGACCTTAAGGTCAAAAATCGAAATTTGGTATTTTACCTCACCCGAAACTGCAAAAAAGCAGTTTCGACCTCTCCCAAGGAGAGGTGAATTGGAAACCTCGAGACCTTCTTCCGCTGAAATGGCTACATGAAGACGTGACAGGGTCTAGAGGAATTATTTTCGATTAATGGTTATTGTTAAAAAAAAAAACGCTTTTACTATTAGAAAAAGGTAGCACATAAAATAACAAGATGAATGAACTCAAAGCGTATTTGAATAAAATTATCCATTTTACAAATGAAGAAATGGAATTATTTATAGCC
>JAMONB010000341.1 GCA_027066745.1 Flavobacteriaceae bacterium | reverse complement strand
CCTACTTGTTAGATAAGATTGCTAAAAAACCTAATGGTAATTTTGCAGTAAATGGCTTGACGGATATTTTAGAGTACAAATCCAACCACTTTTTTGTTATAGAACGCAGTTATTCAAGTGGACTAGGAACCCAAGGAAATACTATTAAAATTTTCAGCATTGATACTTCAAAAGCAACGAATACATTGACCAACAACAACCTTCTAACTTCTGATTATATACCTGCCACCAAAGTACTATTGTTTGACTTTGAAAGTGTTAGAAGCCTATTAACAAATGAAAGCATTGACAATATAGAAGGAATTACTTTTGGACCAAAACTAAAAAATGGCAATAACACCTTGATTTTAGTTGCTGATAATAATTTCAATAAATTAGGTAAACAACTAAATCAATTTATAATTTTAGAAATTTTAACGAAATTTTAATACTTATATTAAATATTAATTCTATCTTTACAGTCTACAAAGAAGGATATCTCCTTATAAAGACTCGTCTTTATTTTATCCTTTTTTTACTTCGGGTTTTATATATAAGTGTTTAGCGACAAAAATTACTACTCCGAAAACTAAACAGCTAAGTTTACTTAGCTGTTTTTTTGTGCCTATTTCTCACCCTAAACTGCAGTTACTAAGAAAAACATCGACATTAAAAATCTAATGTTTTAACAGTACAATTCTTAATGGAACTAACAATACGTATCATTGAATTTAAATCAGCATTACTATACAACAAATGTTTGGAGTTATTTGTGCTATTTAACAAGTTATCATCTTTTAAAATAGTATTCGTTTGTTTTGCAACTGCCTCTCCAGAATCTATAATAGTTACTTTATGACCAACAATCTCTCTAATTTGAGGAATTAAAAACGGATAATGACTACAGCCCAACACTAAATAATCAATGTTTTCATCTAGCATAGGTTTTAAATACTTGTAAAGTAAGTTCTTTATTTCTTGAGTGTCAATTTCTCCTTTTTCAATTAATGGTACTAAACCCTCTCCTACTTGCTCAATAACATTTACACCTTCAGTAAACTTGTTTGAAGTACTATGAAACAATTCACTTGTTAAAGTACCTTGTGTAGCTAATATACCAATGGCATTCGTTTTAGTTTGTAAAGCCGCAGGTTTTATTGCTGGCTCTATACCAATAAAAGGCACATCATAATTTTCTCTTAAATAATCAATAGCATTAGTCGTTGCAGTATTGCAAGCAACCACAATAATCTTACAACCTTTATCCAGAAGTAACTCGGTGTTCTTAACACTTAAATCAATAATCTCTTGCTTTGATTTTTGCCCGTATGGTGCATTCTTACTATCTGCTAAATAGATGGTATCCTCATAAGGCAATAGGTTAATTATTTCTTTCCAAATTGAAAGTCCACCAATACCTGAGTCGAAAACACCAATAGCTTTATTTGATTTCATGTGTCTATGTTTATTGCTTTTTTAACAGATCTATCCCCAATGCTTAGAAAGTATTCACAATTAATCATTCTCTTAAGCGTCGAAATTTGGTATACTCATTTTATGACTGTAAAGATAATATCATTTTATTGACAT
>JAMONB010000340.1 GCA_027066745.1 Flavobacteriaceae bacterium | reverse complement strand
AATATTAAGTACTTTTTTAACATAAACTTTTCCCTTTTTTCTAATATCACTAACGTAAAAAACGCTAATTCATTGCAAATATATAAATTCTTTTTAAGGTATTACACTTAAACTTCATTTTTTAAGGATAATCATTCTTTTAATCACGCATAAACATTCACAATTTCAGCATTAAAAAGTGGTCCCACATGGGCTCGAACCATGGACCCCCTGATTATGAGTCAGGTGCTCTAACCAGCTGAGCTATGGGACCAAATTATGGACTGCAATATTACTATTTATTTATGTATTGAACAATCTTTTCATGAAAAACCCTACTCCTTTTTAAATCTCCCTATTCATTAATTGCTTTGCAAAGTCTTTTAACAATTCTTTTTTATTCTTTTCAATTGAAAGATTATCAATATGAAGTGTTGCTTTTAAAGTATATCTTCTAATTTCTTCTTCTATTAATTGAGGTGTTTTATACTCTTCAAACAACAGCGTAACTTCATTTACCTTCTCTTCTGAAAACACTTTAGTTTTATATAATTCTATTAATTTTTCACTATCTTTTTCATTTGCTAATTCTAATGTTTTTAAAAATAAAAACGTTTTCTTATTTTCAATAATATCTCCTGCTTTTTGTTTTCCAAAATTATCACCTCCAAACACATCTAAATAATCATCTTGTAATTGAAAGGCTATCCCTAAATTCAATCCATAATTATAGATATGTTCTGAATCTTTTTGAGATGCTGAAGCTATAATTGCTCCAAATTTTAATGAAGCTGCAACCAATACCGCTGTTTTTAGAGTTATCATATTTATATACTGCTCTACATTTACATCAAAAGTGGTTTCAAAATCAAAATCATATTGCTGACCTTCACAAACTTCTAAGGCAGTTTTTGTAAACAATGTATTTAGGCTCTTATATTGTTCTCCATCATAAGATTCTAACAATTGCTTTGCCCAAACTAACAATGCATCTCCAGACAAAATCCCTGTATTTAAACTCCATTTTTCATGTACAGTTATCGCTCCTCTTCTCAGTGGAGCATCATCCATAATATCATCATGTATTAATGAAAAATTATGAAACATTTCAACTGCTAAAGCCGCATCTAAAGCATTCGTTATTTTACCTCCAAACAAATCACAACTCATTAATGTTAATATTGGACGAATACGTTTTCCTTCTAAATTTAATATATAATATATAGGGTTATATAAACCTTCAGGTCTCTTCTTCAGAAGTCTTTTTTTTAAATGATTTAAAAAATCTGCTTTGTATATATTTAATTTCAATGTTATATTTTTTGTAAAAATAAGGCAATAAATTCAATCCAACTTAAATCTATTTACTAAAAGTGTAAAAACTTCGGAAACTTTTTTGGTTTTTAAAGTTTCCTGTGTATATTTGCACCAAATAATGAAAGGGAAAATTTTACATACTGCTACAGAATTGTTTTTAAATTATGGGTTTAAAAGCATTACTATGGATGAGATTGCAAAGACAATAAGCATCTCTAAAAAAACCATTTACACCCATTACAAAACTAAAACTGAATTAGTGGAAGCAAGTGTG
>JAMONB010000339.1 GCA_027066745.1 Flavobacteriaceae bacterium | reverse complement strand
CTTTTGGAACGATGACATTTAAAAACTCAGATTCTTCCTCAGTAAATTCCAATTTATCTGACCAACTAGCTATGATGTGTTGTATTTCTTGGTTTGTCATTTTATTTAGATTACTTGTTTCCTCTAACTATCGTTGTATAATTCTTTCTCTCTCTTCAAGCAGATTGAATACTGCTCACTATCACTAAGCTAAAGCCCTTCATCAAATCCATCAATAGGATTTTTTTTATGTTTCATGTTTTCAGTTCGTATTTTTTCTTGCAACATAATCATCCCTTCTAATAGAGCTTCTGGTCTTGGCGGACAGCCAGGTACATACACATCTACAGGGATTACATGATCTGCTCCTTTAACCACAGAATACGAATTGTAAAAGAAAGGCCCTCCAGAAATGGCACAAGCACCCATGGCAATAACATATTTTGGTTCAGCCATTTGATCGTATAATCTACGTAATACAGGAGCCATTTTATTGACTATGGTTCCAGCGATAATAATTAAATCTGCTTGTCTTGGTGATGGTCTTGCAACTTCAAAACCAAAACGAGACCAGTCGTGTTTTGCAGCACCACTTTGCATCATTTCTATGGCACAACAACTTGTTCCGAAATACAATGGCCAAAGTGAATTTGAACGCCCCCAATTGATAACTTTATCTAATGAAGTGACTACAATATTACCACCATTACCTCCTGGAATAACTTTACCAGGAAAATTTTCTGGTAAAATTTCTTTTCTCCCTTCGGATTCAGCTTGATTTAAATAGCGTGTTTTATCTATTCCCATTGTAAAGCTCTTTTTTTGTAGGCATATAATAATCCTAAACCTAAGATAAATAAAAAGATGATAATTTCTACCAAAGCGACAGTTCCTATTTCTTTAAAAACCACTGCCCAAGGAACTAAAAATGCAACTTCAACATCAAAAATCAGAAATAATATGGCAAATAAATAATAGCCTACTTTAAATTGAATCCAAGTGGGACCAATCGTTTCTACACCACATTCATAAGGCTCTCTTTTTTGTTTATTATCAGATTTGTGCGAAATTAATCCTGATAAAGCATTTGCACCAGCAACAAGTGCTATGCCTGCAAAAAGAAAAACTATAATGGCTTCGTAACCCATAATTATTAGTTAAAAATTCCAAATAATAAACCTCAAATTTCAATCCCGAAGACTCGGGATAAATTATAAAATCTAGTACAAAAATAATTGAATACTTTTGTGTAATACCTGACAATAATCAGTTCTTAATACTAATTATTTTACTTGATATGTTTCTCCTGAGAAAAACAAATCATCAACCTTATTAAATTTTGAATTTGCACTAACTTCTTTGGTTAACGCATCTTCTCTTGCTTCAAAAGTTAACTCTTCTACAGCTCTAATAATACCTGTTGCTAAAGGGTAATCCAACCTAACTAACATGGAATGTAGTGTTGGGTCGGGTTCTTTTGCATCATGTACTAAAAGGTCACTTTCTGTAATTCCGTTTTCTCCTAAGGTAACTACTTCTAATTTCAATCCGTTTAGCACTAAGCCTTTATCACGGTCTTTACCAAATAGCATAGGTTTGTTATGTTCTAAATGAATTTGCTTATCAGGTCTAACGGCTTTGTCTGTATATTTTGTAAAACAGCCATCATTAAAAATAACACAATTTTGAAGGACTTCAATTAGTGAAGTTCCTTGAAATTTTTCAGCTTCAATGAATAACTGTGTCATTTCTTTTGGTGTATTTCCTCCAATTCTAGCAAAGAATCGTGCTTGTGCTCCAATACCTAATTCTCCAGGAGAAAAAGGTGGTTGCGTATTTCCATAAGGAGATGTTTTTGTTTTTTGACCTATTAATGAAGTAGGAGAAAACTGCCCTTTGGTTAATCCATAAATCTCATTATTAAATAGAATGATATTTAAATTAAGGTTTCTTCGTAATACATGAATAAAGTGATTACCGCCAATAGCTAATGAATCTCCATCACCTGTAATTACCCAAACACTTAAATCTGGATTTGCTAATTTTACACCACTAGCAATTGCAGGAGCTCTACCATGAATACTATGCATTCCATAAGAATCTATATAGTATGGAAAACGAGATGAACACCCTATACCAGAAATAAATACAACATCTTCTTTTTTAACTCCCATTTCTGGCAATGCTTTTTGCATAGCTCTTAGAATTACATAATCATCACAACCAGGACACCATCTTACTTCCTGATCACTTGCAAAATCTTTAAACGTATATTTTGTTGCTTCAGTCATAATTATTTTATTAGTGTTTTAAATTTTTTAGTAAGCTCACTAGCTCCAAAAGGTAAGCCTTGTACTTTATTATATTGAGAAAATTCAATATTTGGAAATTTACCTCTTAATATGAAGGCTAACTGACCATTATTGAGCTCACATACCACAATTTTTTTGAATTTTGAAAAGACTTCGGCTGTGTTTTTTGGAAAAGGATTGATGTAATTAAAATGAGCATGACCAACCTTATAGTCTTCATCACTTAGCTGTTTAGCTGCAGAATGTAAGCTTCCGAAAGTTCCGCCCCAGCCTATTATTAATAAATCTCCTTCATCATTAAAGTCTGCTTTTAAATCTGGAATACTATTTTGTACCCGCTGTACTTTTTCAGCTCTAATATTGGTCATGTATTCGTGATTTTCAGGGATATAAGATACATTTCCAGTAGTTTTATCTTTTTCTAAACCACCAACTCTGTGCTCAAAACCTTTGGTGCCTGGTATTGCCCATTCTCTAGCTAAGGTTACTGAATCTCTATCGTATACATTCCATTTTTCAGGGTCGCCACCTTTTATTTGTTTGTGTGTTATTGGTGGCATATCTTTAATTGATTTTATTTTCCAAGGCTCAGAACCATTAGCAATATAGCCATCCGTTAATAACAACACAGGTGTCATATGCTCTAATGTTAATCTAGCTGCTTCATAAGCCCAATCAAAACAATTTGCAGGAGTACTAGCTGCAATAACAATTAATGGGCTTTCTCCATTTCTACCATACATGGCTTGTAATAAATCAGATTGCTCTGTTTTTGTAGGTAAGCCCGTTGATGGACCACCACGTTGTACGTTTACAATCACCAAAGGTAATTCTAATATCATGGCCAAACCAATGGCTTCACCTTTTAAAGCTAATCCTGGTCCAGAAGTCGTTGTAATGGCAAAATCACCAGCAAAGGAAGCTCCTATTGAAGAGGTAATCCCTGCAATTTCATCTTCTGCTTGAAAAGCTTTTACACCAAAATGTTTGTGTTTTACGAGTTCATGTAAAATATCTGATGCAGGTGTTATTGGGTATGACCCTAAAAATAATTCTAGACCACTTTTTTCAGCAGCAGCTAAAAATCCCCATGCTGTAGCTTGATTTCCATTAATTATTCTGTAGGTACCTTTTGGCATTTTAGAAGGAGAAATAGAAAATGAATTCGGAATCAACTCTAAGGTTTCTGCAAAGTAAAAACCTGTTTTTAATACTTTAGAATTGGCTTCTGCAATGATAGGTTTTTTGGCAAATTTCTTTGCGAAAAATTCTAAGGTATAGTTCATATCTCTGTCATACATCCAATAAACCATTCCCAAAGCAAACATATTTTTACTTCGCGTGATACTTTTGTTATCAAGCCCCATGTCCTTTAAGGCCACTTTTGTTAAAGAAGTCATGGCAACTTCTATAACGCGATAATTATTTAAGCTACCATCTTCTAAAGGATTGCTTGCGTATAATGCTTTTTCTAGATTTTTTTTGGTAAAAGAATCTGTATCTATTATAATGGTATGTCCAGCTTTTAAAGCACTTAAATTTGTTTTTAATGCTGCAGGGTTCATACAAACCAATAGATCTAAATCTTCACCTGGTGTGCTAATTTCTACACTACCAATATGTACTTGGAAACCAGAGACACCATATAAACTCCCTTGTGGAGCTCTAATTTCCGATGGATAATTAGGGAAAGTTGCTACATCATTACCAAACATAGCTGACGTATCTGTGAACTGCATTCCTGTTAATTGCATTCCGTCACCCGAATCACCAACAAATCGAATCACTACGTTTTCTAATATTTCTGGTTGGGAATTTTTTATAGTTGTTGCCATATAAATTTGTGCTAAATAAAAATTTTATTATTTTTATCAAAAATAATCTCACTTTTCCAACAAAAGTATGATAATTATCACCCTTTTGTTGTTAAGAAAACAGTATTTTTACCTTTAAATTTCACTATAAATATAGAAAAATTATGGCTATTATTATTACCGACGAATGTATTAATTGTGATGCTTGTATTTCTGAGTGTCCAAATCATGCAATTTATGAACCAGATCAGGAATGGTCTTATGCTGAAGAAACAGCATTAAGTGGTTCGATAACTTTACCAGGAGGAGGAGATGCTGATGCTGATGCTGAAAACGAACCCATTTCTGATGAATTTTATTTTATTGTAACTGATAAGTGTACAGAATGTAAAGGTTTTCATGACGAACCTCAATGTGCTTCTGTTTGTCCTGTCGATTGTTGTATTGTTGATGAAAATCATGAAGAAACAGAAGAGCAGTTATTAGCTAAAAAAGTGTGGTTACATGGTGAATAATACTGTGAGACCCTAATTTTACATGAATAGGTGCATTTTACTTTATTGAATTTTTAAAACACAAACACTCTTAGTATGGTACTAAGAGTGTTTGTGTTTTATAACTTAGAACTTTAGCTCCTGACAATTATCATAGATTATAAGGAGGAGTAATTTTAATTTTACATTGATCTTAATTAAAACGGATAGTTTTTTTATAATTTTTGAAAACTTAGATTCTAACCTAGAGTTTCGTTCTGTACCTATACTAAAAAGGTTGTTTAGGAGTGATTTTAATGGAATTAGTATAAGCTAAGTTAGACTGCATAATACAATTGTGTATTTTTTATATGAATTATAAAAGACTATTACAATACACTTATTATGCAAAAAAAAGTCAAAAAATTAATCTTAGATGGTAATGAAGCAGTAGCCCGTATTGCTCATAAAACAAATGAAATTTGTGCAATTTATCCTATTACGCCTTCCTCTCCTATGGGAGAACATGCAGAAGCCTACAGTGCAAAAGGACAAACGAATATTTTTGGAGACATCCCTCGTATTATTGAAATGCAAAGTGAAGGTGGTGCAGCAGGTGCTGTGCATGGAAGTTTGCAAGGCGGAGCGTTGACCTCAACATTTACAGCATCTCAAGGCTTATTATTGATGATTCCTAATATGTATAAAATTGCAGGTGAATTATTGCCTACCGTTTTTCATATTGCAGCACGGACTATTGCAACACATGCTTTATCCATTTTTGGAGACCATTCTGATGTTATGGCAACACGCCAAACAGGATTCGGAATGCTCTTTGGTGGTACGGTACAAGAAGCACATGATTTTGCATTGATTACACAAGTGTCAACGCTAAAAGCTCGAGTCCCTTTTTTAAATATTTTTGACGGATTTCGTACATCTCACGAAATCCAAAAAATTGATGGTATTTCTGATGATGTGATTGGTAAAATGATGCCGCTTGATAAAGTAATGGAACATAAAGAACGTGCTTTAAATCCAAAAAACCCTGTGATTAGAGGGACTTCTCAAAATCCTGATGTATTTTTTCAGGCTCGTGAAGCTGCTAATTTATTTTATGAAAGAACTCCTGGAATTGTTCAAGAAACAATGGACGAATTTTATAAATTAACGGGAAGAAAATATGAGTTATTCGATTATTTAGGACACCCAGAAGCAGAAGAAATTATTATAATTATGGGTTCTGGTGAAGGCCCAATTCGAGAAGTAATAGATACGATGGTTACTGATGGTGAAAAAGTTGGTGCATTGATCGTCCGTTTATACCGTCCGTTTGACATCAATTATTTTATCAATAAAATTCCAAAATCTGTTCAAAAAATTGCAGTAATGGATCGTACCAAAGAGTCTGGTAGTATAGGCGAACCCTTATATTTAGATGTAGTTTCTGCATTTGTTGAAAGTGATAGAGAAATGCCTAAAATTGTAGGAGGACGTTATGGATTATCATCTAAAGAATTTACACCAGCCATGGTGAAAGCTATTTATGATAATTTAGAGACGACTTCGCCAAAAAATCACTTTACCGTTGGTATTATTGATGATGTTTCTAATACAAGTATTGAAGTAGATAAAGTTTTTAATACAAAAAAACATACGTTTAACTGTATGTTTTATGGCTTGGGTTCTGATGGAACGGTAAGTGCCAATAAAAATTCGATTAAAATTATTGGAGATACGACAGAGCATTATACACAAGGCTATTTTGTGTACGATTCTAATAAAGCGGGTTCGCAAACCGTATCACATTTACGTTTTGGTCCAGACCCAATCTATTCAACGTATTTAATTAATACTGCTGATTTTATAGCTTGTCATAAATTTAATTTTATTGATAGGTATGATATTGTTGCTAAGGCAAAAAAAGGAGGAACATTCTTATTAAATGCTCCATATTCTAAGGATGAAATTTGGGAATATTTGCCAGAAAAAACACAACAAGGTATTATTGATAAAGCATTAAAATTTTATGTGATTGATGCCACAAAAGTAGCTCAAGAAGCGAAATTAGGTAGAAGAACAAATACTATTTTACAAACCTGTTTTTTTGCCATTTCTGGAATTTTACCAAAAGATGAAGCTATACAACGTATAAAAGATGCGATTGTAAAATCATATTCTCATAAAGGAGATGCTGTGGTACAAATGAATTTTAATGCCGTAGATAAATCGTTAGAAAACTTGTTTGAAGTAGATTATCCTAAAGAAGTGAATAGTAGTAAAGCATTCAAATCTTTTGTTACAGATAAAGCAACAACATTTACCAAAGAAGTATTGGCAATGTCTATGGCTGGTAAAGGTGATTTACTACCCGTTGGTGTTTTTATGCCAGATGGTACTTTCCCTACAGGAACCACACAATATCAAAAAAGAGACATTGCAGATTTTATTCCTGTTTGGGATGATGTAGAATTATGTACACAGTGTAATAAATGTAGTTTAATTTGTCCTCATGCTGCTATTCGTGCTAAAGTTGTAGACCAATCTATGTTAGCAGATTTTCCAACAACACTAGCTAGTGTTGCCGCTAAAGGAAGACCATTTGATAAAGAAACAGATAAATACGTATTGCAAGTTTCTCCATATGATTGTACGGGGTGTAATCTTTGTGTAGAAGTTTGTCCAGCGGTGAGTAAAGAAGATGAAAACTTTAAAGCAATCAATATGCATGCTAAAAAAGGTGTAATTGAAGCAGAAGCTGTTAACTGGAATCATTTTATAGACTTACCAGACTATGACCGTAAGCAAATTAAAGTGGATAATATTAAAGGGTCACAATTTTTACAACCCTTATTTGAATTCTCAGGAGCATGTCCTGGCTGTGGAGAAACACCATATATTAAATTATTAACCCAACTCTGGGGAGACAATATGGTTATTGCTAATGCAACTGGCTGCTCTTCAATTTATGGAGGAAATTTACCAACAACACCATATACAACGAATAATGAAGGTCGTGGTCCAGCTTGGGCAAATTCATTATTTGAAGATAATGCTGAATTTGGTTTAGGTTTAAAATTAGCACTAAATGCGAAACAGGCAAGGGCTCAAAAATTATTAAAAATCCTAGAGCCTGAACTTGGTAAAGAATTGGTAACAGCTATTTTAGAAAATGAAGAGCGAGATGAAACAAGCAAAGCTTTACAATTTGAGAATATTAAAAAGGCAAATACTATTCTTGAAAACTCTGATGCGAAAC
>JAMONB010000338.1 GCA_027066745.1 Flavobacteriaceae bacterium | reverse complement strand
AAAATTCAAATAGATTGCGATTGGACACAAAGCACAAAACATGCTTACTTTGAATTTTTAAAACTACTTTCTAATAAATTTGAAATTTCAACTACCATCAGATTACATCAAATAAAGTTTAAAAATAAGACAGGTGTTCCGCCTGTAAAATCAGGTACATTGATGCTTTATAATATAGGCGACTTAAAAAACAAGCAACAAAATTCAATCTTAGAGAATAATATTGTAAAACAATATATCAATACGGAAACAAATTATCCTTTACAACTAAATCTAGGCTTGCCTCTTTTTTCACAAACCATAGTAACAAATAAAGCCAATAAAATAAAAATAATAAAAGATACAGAACGTACTGTTTTAGAAAATGATATTCATTTTAAAAAAATTAATAAAATGAATTTTTCCATTATAAAAGACACACTGTATAAAGGGTTTTATCTAACTAAAGGTTATACCTTAAAATTGGAAGAGCTTACTGAAGATGAAATTATCTCATCGTATAAAACTTTAAAAAACAGTAAATTAACTATTAATGGCATCATTTTTTATCATTTAGATGAAAATGCATTAAAAAGCCTAAATTTGAATAAAATAATAAGTGAACTATGAAAAATTTCTTGACTCTAATTATATTATTTATCACTTCAACTATTTTTGCCTGTGGCGGTGAAGGATGGTACGGCATGAGTTTTTACAGCCTATTTAAACAAACTAATATTTCTGCCGAAGAATTTTATCCGTTTTTAAGAGATGAATACAGTCGTTTTTATGGCGAAGACAACTATTATGATGAAAATACAAAAAAAATATACCCTAAAGGTAATGTAGATCTTTGGAAAGAAATTTTAAAAAATTGGACGAAAGAAGAAATTGAAAAAGCAGTCTATAATTACAATAATTTTGATTGGAAATATAAAAATTCAGCAGTAGAAAAAAATGTAAAAACTTATTTAGAATTTGCTCAAGAATGTAGTACTATTTTTAGTTATAGGATTGTAAAGAACTCATGGGATTATGATGAAGCCTTATTAAAATCAGAACATGAGAATATAGATACTCAAGCATTACTTTCTAAAGCCAATTTATTGTTAGAAAAGGAAACCAATCTACAATTAAAAGCAAGATATTACTACCAAATTATTAGAATTTTTCATTATACAGAAAATTATAGTGATGCTATTATTTTTTTTGAAAGTAAGATAGAAAACAAACTCCCAAAAAATGAAATGTATTACTATATATTAGATCAAACTGCAGGTTGTCACTACTCTTCCGGAAATTATGACATGGCTGCATACTACTTTACTAAAGTGCTAAATAAGAGTATTGACAGAAAAAAATCAGCATATAACAGCTTTAATTTTTGCACTTTCAAGCATGCTGATGGAGAGCACTATTCTAAAGGTGTTGAAGACGAGAAAGACCTGCTCTTAATTCGTAGTCTACGTGATTTTTCTGATGAAATTAACAATATCAAAAAATTTATTACATTAAATGCAAACGACAATCGCATTGAATTACTCTTTATGCGTGCCTTAAGCAATGTAGAACAGGAAGTTTGGACAACAGATAGTTATAATCATAAAAAGAAATTACCCTATTTAGCTGAAGATGGTAATCATCATTCTTTATTGCAAATAGCTGAGCAACAAATAGCAAATGCAACAGTAAAAAATCAAGATTTTTGGATCATGTCAAGTTCCTACTTATCGTTTATCAATCAAGACCTCATTGCTGCAAAAAACAAACTAAAAACGGTAAAAACATTCTCTAATCAAAAGAAAATATTAAGTATTATTTACGAAGTTTTTACATGGAAAACTATTCGTCCAGAAAATGAAAATTATATCAACAAGGTATTATTAGAAAACCCAAATAAAGAAATAAGTTTTTGGGATAATAAAAATGATTGGCGTTTACTAATTTTAGATAAAATAGGACACACCTATTATAAAAATAATGAAATTGCAAAGGCCTTTTTGGTACATAAAACGATAGAAAACACAAACAAACTTCAGTCTTTAGAACTTTTAAATGCTTTAGAAATATTTTATCTAAAAACAAATAAAAGTGATTATGAAAAGCAATTGCTTAAAAACAATACCATTAAAAATATTGCTTATTTAGATTATATCAATTATCAAAAAGGAGTGTATTATCTGTATGAAAAGAATCCTACTTTAGCTTTAGAATTCTTCACTAAAAACAAAAGCTATAAAGGTTCTAAAACAATTCCTGCTAAAATATTCAGTAATAATATTAAAGAGTGTTTTGAATGCCCAGATGCTGATGTAATGAAAGATCAAGTATATAACGCAAGTATATTTTCATTCATTAAAAATGAATTTAGCAGAAAAGAGTTGGCAGAAAATCTAATTGCATTAGAAAAATTGAGACATGACAAAAAACAATGGAAAGTAAAGCTTGCCAACTATCTTTTAGGTAATTATTACTTCAATATTTCAAATACAGGTTATTATAGAGGGCTTTTGACTAGTAATGGTAATTGTTGCAATTATAATTATATCAAAGGTGATAAATACAAAGCAGCAGATCAAGTTATCAAAAATAAAGAAGGCTATAATCTGTCTGATATCGAATCTCACAATAAACATTATTTTGGCTTAAGTGATACGGCAATAAACTATTATCAAAACACTCTTGATTTATCTACAGACAAAGAACTTAATGCGAGATGCTTGTATTTAATGGCAAAATGTGAGTTGAACAATTTTTACAATTTAGGAAGCACAGAAACCTTTGAAGTTAAACAAAATGAATATTACAAATTTAAACTACCACAGTATAAAAGTTTTAAGCTATTAAATGAAGCGTATTCCGACACTGAATTTTATGACCAAATTATTGGTGAATGTAGTTATTTTAGATTGTATAATTCGCAATAATTTTAGAGGAAAATATTAAAAAACATACACTTATTCACCCTAGTATTTATCCCGAGTACACAAGAAGATATGATTAATGCTCCTATCCCCTTTTTCAGGGATCTAGTTTTCTGATTTAACCATAAAACCAGCCTAATAAACTGTTTATTTTTGACAATTTCCATAATTAATTTGGTGTTATTTTAAATCATCTTACCCAATCTTAGTGATTTTACTAAGCATTTATAAATTAGTTTGTTGCGAATATAAATTAGAATTTATAGAGAGGCAATAAGCTTAATCTTTAGTAGTTAAATAATAGAATCAAATATTTAAACATAAATCAATTAAATAAAATTATGGGATTTTTTAGCAAAAACGAAAACACACAACAAGACAACAGGCCAAACACCGTACCAGCAGAAGCTATTTGGGTAGCTGAAGACAATGAGTGGGAATTAGGACAACGCAATGAAGATGGCGAAATGATAGGCGAGTGGAAATGGTGGTTAGCACCAATAGGACATTTGGTATGTCATACTTTCTTTAAAGCAGATGGCTCTGAAGACATGACTTTTACTCGCTTTCATCAAGATGGTACTGTCTCTCAAAAAGGATCTTATGAAGATGGTGTACAACATGGTGAGTTTATCTCACAACGCAGTAAAAATGAAACAACAGAAAATTTTGGACCAAGAGTAGACTGCTTTAAAGCAGTAACTACATTTGATGAAGGTTATGTTGTAGAAGAGCATTATTTTGATGAAAGTGGTAACATAAGTCATGAGCCTTATATTGCTGAATAATAAATTATGTGGAAAAAATTAACAGGTTTCCCAAATCAAAAGGTAATTGAAAAAACTTCTAAAATAGTCTTTTGGAAAATAGAGAACAACAAAATATGGCATCAGTGGAAAAAACTTACTTCTGCTGATATCACAAGCTTTGAGGTTTATGTAGATACTGATTTTATTGCCAGAGACAAAGACTTTGTTTATCACGCATGGAGCAAACTCAAAAAAATAGATAGAAATACCTTTCAAAAAGCAGAAGGCCCTTATTGGAAAGATAAAGCTCATATTTATTTTGAATATGAAACATCTTTAAAACCTTTAAAAGGCTTAGACGCTAAGAGCTTTATCTATTTAGATAATGGTTATGCTTACGACAAACATTTTGCTTATTATTACGGCAGAGCTATAAAAGCCTGTAAACACCCACAAAGTTTAGAAATTATAAAAGCCAACAATCTCTATGCAAAAGACAAAGAAAACGTTTATTATGATGGAGCTTCTTTACCAAATGTAGATGTAGCAACTTGGCAATTACTTAGTGATGGTTTTTCAAAAGATGAAAAACGAATATACTATGCCGCAAAAAAATTACCAAAAGTAGATATGGATACTTGGGAACATATTTCGAATGCCTATTCTAAAGACATCAAGCAAGTATATCACATGTTTTGGATAGAAAAAGGTGCAAATCCTAATGATTGGAATTCAGAAAAGGTAAATCAAATTAGAAAATAAATGGAACAAGCCATAAAATATTCTAATACACACATTGGCATCGTAGATAAAAAAATGCGAAAGGCAATTGTATTATTTGCCAATAAAAATTGGAAAAAAACTTATGATTTATTACACTTTAATAATAAGAATATAGAAGATAAAAACAATAGAGAGGCCAATCTTTTCACGGCCTTTGCAAAATTATACTGTGCAGCACAATTAGAAAATTCAACGACAGAACAAGATGCTTATGTGCTATTGACTTATACCAATTTTGAATTTTGGCCTTATCTCGAAGAGCATAATTTTCCAAGATACGCAAGACGTTTTGCGTGTCATTTTTTGGCATACTTAAAAAATGATGAAGGAAATTATACTGAGGCATTAGACTTTGTTGATGAAGCTCTTTCTATCAATAGCCCAATTGATGATTTAGATGATGTCCCTTTATACGAACAGAAAATTTCTATTTTATTGACAATGAAGAATATGGAAAGTGCCTATTTTAGTATTCAAAAATTATTAAAAGTAGATGCCGAGAATGAGACTTTTATAACTATTATAAATACCGAGGACTATAAAATATTTTTAGCTGCTAATAATTTAGAAAATCTAGCTAAAGGAATAGAAAATGAAACTGCCAAAGAAGCATTAGATCGATATACCAAATTTTTAAATTTGAATTTCAAAGATACTATTTGGAAGACAGAAGACTATTTGCCTAATTATTTTAGAAAGGTAAAACTAGTCGAACTGGAAGAAGTCGAACAACGACTAGATTTTAAATTCCCGTCTAGTTATCGTGATTTTGTATTAAAAAATGGCTTATTCAAATTAGGAAGATGGAACGACTATGAAAGTTCTTTGCTTAAACCTTTAGAGATAAATACACTGCACAACGAGCTAGAAAAACAATGGAACTCTAGTTTTGTAGAATTAAGCAAAGAAGACTTAGAAGCAACAAAAAATTTAATTTGCTTTTCGTATGGCGATGAAAGTTTACAAGCAACATGGTATTATTGTTTTGACAAACGCACACTAAATCCTGAAACAGGAGAAATGAATGTATATGTATTTAATCAAGATGAGTGGCAATTTGAAACTGGCGGAACCTGTACAAATAACGGTTTTGACCTCCATATCTCCAGTTTAGTTAATGAAAAAATAGAGGGGTTATAATTGTAAAAATGAAAAGACAAGCACAAACCAAAGAACAATTCAAGATTGGAAATTTTGAATTCTCATTTGCAAAAGATGCTAAGGTAACTTTTGAAGATGGAAAAATGAGTATTGAATCAAGTTAAAGGGAGAATAGAGTAGTATGAATTTTATTAAAAAAAGAAATATGAATAAGAACGAAATATCTATATGCTTAGAAATAATTAATGCTATTGATAACGATTGGGCATTGACTGATGATTGTGATAAACATGAGCATATGTTTCTTGTAGATAGTAATAGAACAAAAAGAGAAGATTTAAAACCAATGAAAAGTTTAATTAAAAAGATGGAAAAGGAAGGTCTTATTAAAACCGAAGATGTCTATGAGGAAAGAGAATATATGAAACTACTAGGAAAGTCATATGCTGTTCCTTTTGTGTATATGTATAAGGTTACAGAAAAGGGATTAGGTTTTAAAAAAAAATACAAATAAAATGGAACAAGACAATGAATATACCGTAAATAAAGAAAATGCCTTTTTAAAAGAGAAGGTGTCCTCTATAAAAGAACTTGATGCATATGCTAGATGGAGTAAAGCACCATATTTAGATATATTTCAAGTATATATATAGTAATGCTTTTAATGAGGTGTTAAAATTTTCAGCAATAATCGAAGGTGAAAGATTACTCGGAGAGGAATATCTATCCGTATTAAATCATTTTCTATCCTTAAAAAAAGAACCGCTTTTAACAGATATAAAAAAGGACTTATGGAAGTTTTGCGAAAATTTGTTTGGATATATGAAATGTGAAGCAAATACAGAAGGAAAAACAAACCAGGAGTTTTTTAATATTCACACAGCAGAAGATGCTTATGCCAAAGCAAAAATAACAGAAGTCATTGCAGATATAGAAGATGGTTACTTTGAGATGAAATTTGATATAGATTTAGATTGGGAAGATACATATGTATTTGCTGTTGATTTAACAAATGGAAAAATAGATTTTTAATAAACCAGTCTTATCAGGCAATAAAAATCTAAAGCTAGTATTAAAAAAACTGATATCGAGACCATTAAATAGAACCAAAAACATTCAACCATATCAAAAACTATGTACAAATAAGTTCGTATAATAAAAGAAAAGTTCAATAAAATTAAATAGAAATTAGAGAAATAACTTGGTTCTAATCCCTTAAAAAAAAGTTTTGGGTAAGAAATATACACCCCATTTTCAGGGAGTCCACTTTCACGGTTTAAAGTGTGTTTTTCAACATTATTTTAACTGAATTTTGATTATAATAAAGTGAAAAACCAGAGGACGATAAATTAATTTTAAAAAATACGATTTGAATTATTTTCTAGATAAAATAAATTTAAACTACCTATTAAGATGAAAAGACACTTAGAATATAACGATGACAAATCATACAAGTTTTGGAAAATAGAAACAGCCAAAAACACATTTACTGTTATCTATGGTAAAGTTGGCACTAAGGGTCAATCAAAAACCAAAACATTTGAAAGTGTAGAAAAAGCAATTATTGAGGCTGAAAAATTAATCAAACAAAAGCTCAAAAAAGGCTATTTAGATAAAAAAGTGGAAACTAATTCCCAAAAGGAATTGGCAATCAAAAAAGAAGTTCAAATTTCAAACATAGACTATTACAAAGAACTTATAAAGTTTGACAAAACGTATGGTGGAGAAACCTATACTGAATGCTTTTTTATGGTTGATGATGAAGATGATTTTTTCGAATCTTGGTTACATGAAGTGTCAATAGAAAAGATAAAAGAATACTCAGAAAATCTACAAATTTTTGCAAGTGCAGATGGTACAGGAGCTCGTTATGCTTTTTGGTATACCAATGGTAATAATGACCCTAACAAAGCTCCTATTATTTTTTATGGTAGTGAAGGAGAGATTCATATCGTAGCTTCAACGATTAAAGATTTAATAAAAATGTTAAGTTTTGGAATTGAATTTTCTGATGGTTCATTTTATCGTGGTTGTTATGATGATGACTATGAAGAAGATGAAGATTGTTTTACAGAACATTTAGATGTTTATCCTAATTTTTTAACTTTTAGAACATGGATAAAAGAGAGCTTGAATATAAAACCTGTAAAGAAGTGGAAAAAAGAAGGCGAAAATAAAGAGATTAAAAAACTAGTAAAAGAAGCTAAGAGAAAGTATAAAAAAGATTTTGATGCATGGCAGTATCAGTTTTATCCAAACCCTAAAGATGAAGAAAAAGAATATGCTAATAAACAGCAAATAGCCTATGATAAAACTAAGGCAGAACTCCTTTC
>JAMONB010000337.1 GCA_027066745.1 Flavobacteriaceae bacterium | reverse complement strand
GCTTTTGTTACATATTCTTGACCTACAGCATTATAGTAGAAAGGGTTCTCTTTATTTAGGTAGGTACTGATGTCTTCTGGTAAAAACATTTTTTGTGCAAAAAGTGTTGATACATAAAGGAGTAAAACTAGTATGATTTTTTTCATCTAAATCTCCTCTACAGGAGTAGACATTTGTGGTGGTTGTGCTAAAATAAGCCTCCAAATTTCATAGCCCAACGTAACCTCATTCATCGTCACCCAAGCTGTTGTTTGTGTACCTACTTTCAGGTAGTTCTCTTCTGGCCAAGGGTCATCATTTTTATCTTCCATGATCACAGCATAATAATAACCTTTTTCACGTGATACATTTTCAATGTATTTAATAACTCCACCATAAGTTCCATGTTTAATTTTAGGCCAACCTGATATTTGAACAGCTGGCCAACCATAAAATATTAGACGTACTTTTAAACCACTTTTGATGAGGGGCATATTAAAATCAGAGATTTTTAACATAATACTACGCTGGGTAACAACAGGTGCAAAAAAGAGAACTTTTTCTCCACTTTTTAAAAGTCTGTTTTGGTCATTTTGATAAATATTTACCACATAACCATCTGTTTTTGCAACGATATCTCGGCTTTGATATCGGGCAATAGAGAGTGACTCTTTGGCAATGCTTTTGTTTAGAGAGTTTAAAATGCTTTTGCTACTTAAGATATTATTTTTAACACTGTTTATTTTAAGTTCCATCTCTTTTGAAAATGATGTTTTGTCGTTGTTTGCTATTTCGATGCTATTTTTGATATTTTTAATGTCAGCGAGCGTTCTTTGATAGTTTGCTTTTACACTTAAGTAGAGACTCTCTTTGAGTTCTATGTCACGTTTGGATTGGATACCATCTTGGTATAAAGAGAGAGAACGTTGATAGTTAACAAGTTCTATTTTTTGTTTGTTTAGTAAAGCATTTTTTTGTACATGTAAGGCATTTAGGGAGTTTTTGAGGTTTAAAATTTTGCTATCATAAGTTTTCATACCAATGCTGTATACTTTTTTTTGTGAATCAAGATTCTCTTTTAGGTTCTCTAATTTGGTATTTTCATTGGTCAAGTTTTGTTGTGTTTGTTCTTTAATTGAAAGCAATCTTTCATGGTATTTTTCATCTAAATCTCTCATCTGAAATAGTTTGTCTCCTTTTTTGACAAACTGATTCTCTTTAACATAAAAAGCATCAATAAAACCATTAACCGTTGCCACAACATTGTAATTACGCTCAACAGGATTTAGAGCAGTTAATACACCAGTTCCTTTGGCTGTTTGTTGCCAAGGTAAAAAAAGTACTAAAATTAATATTAAAAGAATGCTAAAAGTAATCCACCCAAATCGTGAGACTATAGCGTGTTGTTTAATCTGATTTAATACAGTAAATTTATGGCTCATCATTAACTCTTTTGTAGGGTTGTATTTAATTTATTTATTTTATAAAAACCTTCAATCGCATCATAAATATAATCCATTTTCTTCATGAAATCTCTAAGGGCATATGTAATTGAAATAATAATAATTTCAGTAGCAACAAATTCACCAATGGGAATTAAGCCT
>JAMONB010000336.1 GCA_027066745.1 Flavobacteriaceae bacterium | reverse complement strand
TTATAGTCCTTTTCTGTTAAGCTTTGGTTTTTCAAATCCATTGCTTTATATTTTTTTGCTCTTTTATTAAATAAAGCTTCATAACTCTTTGTGAACCTATACATTTCTTCTAATTGTGTAACCTTTATAGGTTCTGTCTTTATTTCTTGAAAGATAAAACCTGTAGTATCAATTTCCTTAATAATTCTTCTACAAGTATCACACGTTTTTAAAAAATAAGCTTTCTTCATACATTCTAATTTAAGGTCAATGTAAAAATAACTTGTTTTAAGTTTAAAAAAGCATATTTTTACCCTAAATATTTGAAAAATGGAAAAACAATTTGAGATACTAAAAGCTAATAGAATTCTTCTCTTAAAAACCATAACAGACTTAACACTTGAACAAGTTAATAAGATTCCTGAGGGATTTCAAAATAATATTATTTGGAATATGGGGCATTTAGTAGTTGTACAACAATTGTTAAATTATAAACTTTCAAATTTACCGATGTATATTAATGATGATTTTGTGAAAAAGTATGCCAAAGGAGGTGTTCCTAAAGGGGATGTTCTAATTGATGAATTTGAAATGATAAAAAAATATCTTCTAAGTTTGGTCGACAAACTAAAAGATGATTATAATAGTAAGAAATTTAAAACATATAACTCATACCTTACAAGTCCGAATGTAAACCTAATTACAATTGAAGAAGCCATTCAATTTAATAATTTTCATGAAGGAATACATTTAGGATCTGTTCTCGCCTTAAAAAAATTAGTGTAAATTATGGATTATTTTGCTATTGCTACTGTTTTAGTGGTTCTTTCTGCAGCTTTTGGATATATCAATATCAGATTTTTAAAATTACCTGATACCATAGGTTTAATGTTAATTACCATTGTATTTACTTTGGTAATTTTTGTGTTGAGTTATTTTGATGACACTTTATTATTAAAGGAACGTGAGCTCATTTCAAGTATTGATTTTGAAACGGTATTACTTGATGTAATGCTGAGTTTTTTACTCTTTGCTGGAGCTTTACACACCAATTTTCAACAGTTAAAAATTCAGCGAAAACCCATTTTAATTTTTGCTACTTTAGGTACATTACTCTCTACTTTTTTAGCTGGAGGGTTTATTTATTATTTACTTATTCTATTACAATTTGAAATTGATTTTATCTACTGCTTACTTTTTGGAGCCTTAATTTCTCCTACAGACCCCATTGCCGTGTTAGGAATCCTAAAAAAAGTTGGAGCTCCTAAAAAATTAGAAACCAAAATTGTTGGAGAGTCTTTATTTAATGACGGTGTTGGTGTTGTGATTTTCTTAACTATTTATCAGATTGCTAAAGGAACAAGCGAAATTTCTATTGCACATATTGCTGAATTATTCTTTGTAGAAGTTATTGGTGGTATTGCCCTTGGATTTGCTGTAGGCTGGGGAGCCTATAAATTATTAAAAAGTATAGACGATTACGATATTGAGGTGATTATAACTATTGCTGCTGTAATGGGAGGTACTTTAGTCGCACAACATTTTCATTTATCTGCACCATTAGCCATGGTTACAGCAGGATTGATTGTTGGTAATGATACAATGCGACAAAGTTCTATGAGTGAAATAACTGAACAGTATGTAGATAAATTTTGGGAATTGATAGATATTTTACTAAACACCATTTTATTTGTAATGATAGGAATGGAAATACTCATGCTAACCTTTGATGGTAAATATATTTTAGCAGGGTTTATCAGTATTCCAATCTTACTTTTTGCTAGATATTTATCCTTATTATTACCCATTAAACTTTATGCAAAAAAATTAGATTTTGTACCCAAAACAAACTTAATAATGACTTGGGGTGGGCTACGGGGTGGTATTTCTATCGCATTAGCATTAAGTCTTACCCAAGATATGCATCGAGATTTATTTCTAGTTATTACCTATATTATTGTAGTTTTTTCTATTATTGTACAAGGATTAACGGTAGGGAAATTAATAAAGAAATTTACATAACAGGAAGTAATGATCCTAAGAGAATCCTAAAAAAAAATAACCAGCTTTGTGCATTTATGCCTTGGCAAGAAACTTTTAAATATGAAATTCAATACCAAAACAATACATGGTGGTCAAAAACATGACCCTGCAACTGGAGCTGTAATGCCACCAATATATCAAACCTCAACCTATGCTCAAAGTAGCCCAGGTACACACAAAGGCTATGAATATTCAAGAGCTGCAAACCCAACTCGTACTGCCTTAGAGAATAGCTTTGCTGCTATAGAAAACGGAACGCATGGCTTTGCCTTTTCTTCTGGTCTTTCCGCTATAGATTGTGTGTTAAAAATGTTAAACCCTGGAGATGAAATTATTGCTGGTGACGATTTGTATGGTGGTACGTATAGAATGTTTACCAAAATGTTTGAAAAATACGGCCTGAAGTTTCATTTTGTTAATATGGAAAATCCCACAAATATTAAACCATTTATTAATAAAAACACCAAATTGATTTGGTTAGAAACACCAACGAATCCATTAATGAAAATTGCAGATATTGAAGCAATATCAACCTTAGTTAAAGGTATAAATTCAAATATTTTAATTGCTGTAGACAATACCTTTGCAACACCTTATTTACAACTTCCGTTGGATTTGGGAGCTGATATAGTTATGCATTCAGCAACAAAGTATTTAGGTGGACATTCAGATATAGTAATGGGTGCATTAATGGTAAAGAATGAAAAACTGGCTGAAAAACTTCATTTTATACAATTTGCTGGAGGAGCAGTAGCTGGGCCTCAAGATAGTTTTTTAGCTTTGAGAGGGATTAAAACATTGCATATAAGAATGCAACGTCATTGTGAAAACGGAATGCAAATTGCTAAATTTTTAGAGCAACATCCAAAGGTTTCTGAAGTTTTTTATCCAGGTTTAACATCAGATAAAAATCATGAAACAGCAAAAAAACAAATGAAAGATTTTGGGGGAATGGTTTCTTTCAAATTAAAAGATGAAAGTAGAGCTGCTGCATTTAAAGTGTTGGAGAATTTTAAGGTATTTACATTAGCTGAATCACTTGGAGGTGTTGAAAGTTTGGTGAATCACCCTGTTACAATGACTCATGCTTCTATCCCAGAAAAAGAAAGAGAGCTCATCGGAATTACCGACTCTCTTATTAGGTTAAGTGTTGGAATTGAAGATATTGATGATTTAAAAAAAGATTTAAAAAATGCTTTAGCTTAAATTAATTAATACCCATTAGAGAAAGTTTCCATATTAAATATCACACCAAAACTAAAATAAACTAAGGTATCATTAAATTTGTTTTCAGTAACGGGAGCATCTAAACCATCATACTTATCTGTAAAGAAATATTGCCAACGAGCATCTAATACCAAATCAAATTTGTCTAGTTTATACCTTGTACCCGCACTCATCGTAAATGAAAAAGTTTGATCTTTTTCTACATATACATTGTTTTGCCATTTTTGAGGCAAAACAGATGGGTTTGTAACCCAATCTCCTCCTGCAGAAGTTACCTCAGGAGTAAAAATATTATATTGCAAACCAAGACCTATATAAGGTGCAAATTTCACATTATCATTAAATAAAAGACCGTAGTCTTCTAAATTTTTAAAATGAAACTCTAGACCTGTACCGAAGTTAAGTGACTTTGTCTTTCCTTTCATGTCTCGTAATTTCTGAGCTTCAGAATTAGAAGAACCTGCAGCTGCGTATTGCCCTTTGTGTTCTAAGCTATTATTAAAATAATAAGATATTTCTGATTTTAATTTAAAGTGATCTGAGAAAAAACTGGCACCATTTCTCCAATTATAATTACTTCCATAAAAATTTAAATAGTGAACGGCTGCAATACCAAAACTGGTAGCTGTACTACTAGGCAAGTGATGTCTTTCACCATAATCTGTCTGCATAGTAACTGGCCCTGCAGTAACTCCAAATTCATGGCTTAATTCTAGCTGAGCAAATATATTAGATATAGAAAAAAATATGACTACTATAAATAATTTACGAGTTGATTTCATGTACTTTCCCATTTTGGTCGCAATTTACTAAAAAATATGCAAAAGCTTATTTAAATAACAGTAATTAAACTTAATTTCATGAAAATTATTGCATTTTATTATTTTTAATCGTTTGGATTCCAAAAAATAGTGTCAAAATTAATAATTTTAGCATCTTTAATTAACACACCTTCATTTTCTAGCAACTGCTCCATTAAATTGATTCCATCAAAATGATGTTTTCCTGTTAATAAGCCTTGCTTATTAACAACCCTATGAGCCGGAACAGTATCGTCATTGTGGCTTGCATTCATTGCCCAACCTACCATTCTAGCAGACTTTGCGGCTCCTAAATGCTTAGCTATTGCACCATAAGAAGTAACTCTTCCGTAAGGGATTTTCCTAGCAACGTTATATACCTTTTCAAAAAAATTCTCTTCTTTTTTACTCATGCTTAAGTTTACATTTAAAATAAGACACTATCAATATAGAAAACTATTTATAGTGTGTTCTAAATTTAATATAGGTGATTGCTTTATTTTTCTCTAAAAATTGTTTTTCGTAAAATGTTTGAGTAAGTATTGCTTCTTCAGGACTGTGGCTGTTATTATAGATATGATGATGTGCATATATTATATTGTGCTTACCCTCTTGTAATATCCCTAAGGTGTAACCATGTAAAAATTCACTGTCTGTTTTTAAATGTACAACCCCCTTTTTTATAAGGATTTGTTGGTACTTTCTTAAAAATTCCGGATTTGTTAAACGATGTTTCATTCGTTTAAACTTAATTTGTGGGTCAGGAAAAGTTATCCATATTTCACTAACTTCTTTTGTAGCAAAGCACAAATCAATTAATTCTATTTGAGTTCTTAAAAAAACAACATTTGTAAGGTTTTCTGCTAATGCCGTTTTTGCACCACGCCAAAAACGAGCTCCTTTTATATCAACACCAATATAGTTAAATTGAGGATTTTTTCTTGCTAATGCGATAGAATATTCACCTTTACCACAACCTAATTCCAAAATAATTGGATTGTTATTGTTGAAAATAGTATTCCATTTTCCTTTTAAATGAAAACCTTCAAAAATTTCTTGTCGAGAAGGTTGTATAACATTTGTAAACGCTTCATTTTCTATAAAACGCTTTAGTTTATTTTTACTTCCCAAAATAAATGAATTGAATAAAAATTATTGTTCTCCTGCTTTATTATGTTTTGACATTTGCCCCAACCAATAAAATAAGAAAACAAAACCAATAGAGACTAAAAGAACACCCATAGTATTTGAAATCCACCACCCGTCCATAAATCTAAAAAAGTCATACGGAGCAAATAAAAGATCTGTACAAAAATCACCTGTTGCTCTAAAAATATTGTTTACAATCATATTTAAGTATATTTACACTGCAAAAATATGAAATTATACGAATGATTGCCAATTTTTTTAACAAATCAACTCCTTTTGGAAAACTTTCTGTCGTAATATTACTATCAGTGGTTGTTATTACTAATGTTTTTTCGTCAGAAAAAATAACTTTTAATTTTATTTTCTTTCTTGAAAAAATAGCAATTCTATTTTTTCTTTTACTTAATCTTTTTCTAATTCATTTTATTACAAAAAGAAATAAGTTAATAAAAGATAATATTTATGACATGTTGTTAATCGTCATTTTTACTGCAATGTTTCCTGACACGACTAACTTCAGTCCTATATTAATATCACATTTTATTCTGCTATTAGCATTTAGAAGAATTTATAGTTTAAGAACGTCCAAAAGTTCTAAAGAAAAATTATTTGAAGGTTCATTATATATAGGTATCGCTACAATTATTTATCCTTGGAGTATTCTTTATTTAGTAATGCCTTATGCTGCAGTTATTTCCTTTAATAAACGTACTGTTAGAAATGTTATACTGCCTATTATAGGTTTTATTTGTCCGATATTTATTTATGGCACCTATTTATTCTTAACAGATAGTTTTAAAAATTTAAAAAACTTATTTACTTTTAATTTTTCATTTCTAAACTACAATTCTCTTCAATTACTAATTCCTTTAGCTTTAATTTTAGGTTTTTTAATTTGGACTATTTTCTCTACAACAATTAAGATTATTACTGTAAAAAATGAACTTAAAAACTCATGGTATTTAATACTCATTCATTTAATCTTAAGTGTTTTTATTCTTATTCCTTCTCCTATAAAAAATGGAGCTGAATTTTTGTTCTTGTTTTTCCCTTTAGCCGTTGTCTTCACTAATTTTTTACAATTAGTAAATGAAAAGTGGTTTAAGGATGTGTTCTTGTATTTGTTTCTAGCTGTAGCTATTTTAAGGTACTTTTTATAACTTCACTCCATAAGATAAATCTCCTGCATCACCTAAACCTGGGATTATATAACCTCTATTGTTTAATTCTTGGTCAATGGTTGCAATCCATAAATGTGTATTCTCAGGAAATACTTTCTCTATATACGCTACTCCTTGAATTGAACCAATTACAGAAAGAATATGGATTTGTTTAGGCTTACCATGTTTTTCTAAAGCTTTAAAGGTGTTCTCTAGTGTTTTACCTGTTGCTAACATTGGGTCTATAAGAACTAATGTTTTATTTTCTATAGATGGAGCTGCTAAATAATTTACAATAACATCAAAAATATCATCATTGTTTGGGTGATGTCTATATGCAGATACAAATGCATTTTCTGCATTGTCAAAATAATTTAAAACACCTTGGTGTAATGGCAATCCTGCACGTAAAATAGAACATAAAACGATATTATTTTCAGGTAATAATATCTTTTTTTTACCTAATGGAGTTTCTACAACTTTATTTGAAAAATTTAAGGTCTTACTCAATTCATAGCTTAAAATTTCGCCTATACGTTCAATATTTTTTCTGAAACGCATGGCTTCTTTTTGAATATTTTTATCTCTTAATTCAGAAATAAATTGATTTAAAAGGGAATTCTCTTCTTCAAAATGGTGAACAATCATAAAATTTTTGTTTCAACAAAAATACAATTTTAGACTGAACTTTTCTTTGAAATTTAATCTCAAAATTTAATTTAATTTTTAAAAATAATGTACCTTTACATTATTACATTAATCGATTAAAACAAAATTAAAAAAATTATGGGATTATTTTCATTTATTAAAAATGCAGGAGCAAAAGTTTTCGGTATTGGTAAAACTACTGAAGAAGAGGCTGCTGAAAATGCTGAAAAAGCAAAAGAATTAGCTAATTTAAAAGCATTAAAACTAGTAAATGCTGTTGAAGCTTTAGGTTTTAGTGTTACTGATTTAGATGTTACTGTTGATGGTGATTTAGCAACTATTTATGGTCAAGCTGAAAATCAAGCAACTAGAGAAAGAGTTGTATTAGTTGTTGGTAATACTGAAGGTATTGCGAGTGTAGACGACAGAATGACTACTGAAATTCAAGAACCAGAAGCTCAGTTTCACACTGTTGTAAGTGGTGATACATTAGGTAAAATTGCAAAAACATATTATAGTGATGCCATGAAGTATCCAGAAATATTCGAAGCTAATAAACCAATGCTTTCTCATCCAGATAAAATTTATGTAGGTCAAGTATTACGTATTCCAGTATTAGAATTGTAATCCTTTTGTATAACGTAGATAAAAAAAGCTTCCTAATGGAGGCTTTTTTTATTGAAATCTTCTCAAATCATCTTTAGTGAAATTCCATTCAGGAGTCTTAAGTATTTCTAAATTTTCTTCACGATACCAAGGAGCAGTACTCTGATTGTTAAAATTTTTTAACACATGTATTTCTTGAGCCGGCATATAACTTTGTGCCAATAAAAAAAGTGCCTCTCCTGCTTTATTTCTCACCATATCAACGATAATTACAGCATGCC
>JAMONB010000335.1 GCA_027066745.1 Flavobacteriaceae bacterium | reverse complement strand
CATCTTTAACTTCATTCACACTACGCAATTTACTAATATCATCCTCCAATAAATTTACATAAAAACCGTAATAATGTGCTGAATGTAAAGGCACATATTTAAAGCTTTGTTCAAAATAAACTACAAAGGCTACTGAATTTTTCAATACACTGGTTTTATCTATTGTTGTATAATCAAATGGAGGTTCTTTTAGGTTTTCTAAGTGTTTATTCACCTTATTTTTTGCCAAGTTGATTAATGCATCTCTACTCATTTCACTTAAACTTTGATATGTGATTTTAACGGGGATATCACTCTTTTTAAAATCTTTGTTTACAATATTTTTACAAAAATGTGCTACAATGCCTTTATATCTTTTCTCATCAAAGAGTTCAGGTGAAAAATGTTTTTCATAATACATGTTAAAAGATTCTTTTCCTTTTTTAAATATATAATATCTGATAGCATTATTACTGTCATAAATTGAGATTACTTCTTCAAGTTTGTGGACATACTTTAAATGTGAAAAGCCAATACCTTTTGAACTATAGCCAGATGTTGTGCTGCCCATTTCACCATTATGGACAGGTTTACTATTATTTTGAATATTATCGTAGATCTTTTCAAAAGCATTTTTTAAAACATCATTTGTTACACATGCTTTTGTGTTAATATGATTCATAAAATAATTGGTAAGATCGACTGTTTCTTTTTTATCTACTGCATCTGGATCTATATCAAGACTATAATGTACTATATCATATATTTCTCCTGTTTCCTTTTTTATTTTGTAATTTGATTCTTGTGTGCCTGATGCATCCAAAATAGCATAATAGGTATCTTTCTCCTTTATGGTCATGATAATTTCTTCAGGGCTGCCCTTAGTATTAGAATCAAGACTATTTCCTACTTCCTTACTTTTATTAATCGCATCAAAGACAAATTGAATTGCCTTTCTGTTTCCTTTATCGTTAGGATTATAATAAATCCTTTCACCTTTTGAATGGAAATCACTAGGATTGCTGATAGCGTTATACGATGTCGTTCGCCCTAAAATTGATACGGAAAGTCCTGTTGTAAATTCTTTATTTAAGGGAATATATATTACTGGATTTATAAAACTGACATAAACATCCTCATGATTAGCACTAATCGTTATTTTTTCAAAATTACTTTTTTCAAAACGAAAGGAAGTAATATCCATTGCCAATTGAATAATTGAATCTTTGCCTAAGTCCTTTATTTTCTCAACTTCTGTTTTCATTTTTTGGTTTTGAGCACAACTAACTAAACTTATTAGGAGTAGTTGAATGATGAGTATTCTTTTTAGGGTTTTCATAATTTTATATTTACTTAGGGTTCACCTTTTCTTTAATTGTCTTAAGAAAAGATGGCAATTGTTTTTGTAGCTTATCTAAACCTACTTTATCCAAGTCTACCAAATACACTTTATCTTCTTTCATACCTCCTAAAATATGGGCTTTATCATTATTTATATCTCCTTTTCTAACGATAACTATTTGGTAATACTTCATTGGATCAGCAAGGATATTATGTTTAATGGTTAATTCATTATAATTAGAAATATCTGAATTATTATTGATGTTTCT
>JAMONB010000334.1 GCA_027066745.1 Flavobacteriaceae bacterium | reverse complement strand
CATAAATATTAGTATGAAGGGTGGTAATTAATGATACAAATTACCCTATAGATTCCTGCCTTCGCAGGAATGACTGGTGTGAGTAGCAACTATGTCTAAAAACAAGAAAAAAAAGCAAAAAAATGCAAAAAAGCTGATATTAAATTTATCCAGGCTTTTCAAAAAAAATTTATAAAACCACCTTTCCCCTCCCTTTCCACCACCAAAGTTAATCGCAAATCCAGAAATCAACATTATTTTCATGATTAACTTTGGTGGTGGAAAGGGAGGGGAAAGGAGTCCACACAATCAACTAAGTTTAGGTGTTTTTAACTGCTGCAACCTCTGTAATTATTATCCCATTGCGTGTTATTTCTAACCATTGCATTGAGTATGCACAGCATCTTTCTCATGCATGCTATCATCGCCAAATTGTGCGGTTTACCTTTTTTTATTAGCCTGTTGTAAAATTTACTTATAATTTTATTGTGTATAGTGGCTGATAAAACACCCATATAAATAATACTTCTAAGCTTGGCTCGTCCACCCGATATTTTGCTCTTGCCTTTGAATTTCCCACTCTCTCGACAAAATGGAGCTGTGCCAGCGATTGCTGCAATCCTTTTGTTAGAAACTTGACCCAACTCTGGCAAATATATCAACAATGCATTAGCACATGCATGACTAAAACCTTTGACTTTTTTATATGTTTCTGACTTTTCTAATAATTCTGCTTGTTCCAACAATTTTTGGATTTTTTCATCAACTTTCTTTAATTCTTTTTCAAGAGTTTTGATTATCCTAATGTGAGATTTACTGATATCATTATTGATGGATTTTTCATGCCTTTGTTTCTCTGAAGCTATTGTTTTTACTAGCTGTTTACTACGTGTTAACCAATTTTCAAGTTTCTTGAATTCAGTAGTTTTTTTGTACAATATTTGCAGCTTATCTTTGGGATACATGTCTTGCCCAAAACTTTTAATTACATAACTATCTAATGGGTCATTTTTTGCATAAATACCCATGGCTTTTGCGTAGTTTCGCATCTTAAAGGTGTGAGCATGTGCTACATTATATCCTGCCGTTTGAAGTGCGTAAATAATCTTACGTTCGTAACCTCCAGTTGGCTCTAATACGACTAAAATATCTTTATTTGAAGGCAATGATTTAATTAGTTTTTTAAAACCAGCTTTTGTATTTAAAAACCTTCCTTTACTATTATTTGTATAACAAATATCTAATTTTTCTTTTGAAACATCAATTCCTATACAATCTAATTTTTGTTTTTCACTAATCTGTGTCATAATTCACCTGTTTATTAAAATATTAAGTATTACCTTTTTATAATCATTCTTGTACGCGGAATCATTTACATGTTCCATTCAACTATTCGATTTAATAAAGGTCAGTGTACCGACCATGCTACTCATCGATCTTTGTAATAAGAGGATCACGTTACGATCGGTCTGGTACACTGTTTTTTAACCCAAATTGCAATTTGGGTTAAAAACAGTTTTATTCTACCCTAAAGTTTAATAAAACTGAAAAAATAGTGCCAAATGGATTTGGCTTTATTTATTGGTTGTAATCATACAAGTTACAACAATAGG
>JAMONB010000333.1 GCA_027066745.1 Flavobacteriaceae bacterium | reverse complement strand
CAATTTGATACACCTTACAGGGAATTTTGAAGAGGATATGACAAAATTTCAAGATTTTTATGCCGATATTGATGGTAAATTCCCGGAAAATTATAATAAAAAAATATTTATAAAAAAACAAGAAGAATGATTTGCAACATAGCCAGTTAAGTTAATTCTAAAACCATTTGTATATTACATCTTTCATAAGGAGTTGGGTATCCAGACACTTTTTCAAAGCCCAATTTTTGATATAATTTTATGGCAGGTGCTAAAATGGTATTACTTTCTAAATATATTTTTTTTGCATTTAATGATTTTGCTTTATTAATAATTGCTTTTCCAAGTAACCAGCCTATGCCTATACCTTGAATTTGAGAAGATACAGCCATTTTTGCTAATTCAAAATCACAACCATTATTTGTTTTCAATAAAGCACAAACACCTACTGTTTTGTTATTATATGTAGCTACTAAAATATGGCCACCTTTATCTAAAATATATCCTTTCGGATTGGTTAAAGCAACGGTGTCTGCTTCTTCTATTTTGAAATATTTTGTTATCCATTCTTCGTTTAGTCTTTTAAATTGATTTTGATGTTTTGAAGAATAAGGTATAATTTTTACTTTTGTTTTTTCTCTCTTTTTTCTCTCTATTAGTACTCTTTCAACTAAAGATTTTTGACTCAATAAATATTCAAGCTCTTCCATAGCTTTCCAGATATTATGTTGTGTCTGATTTAATGTGAGTTCAATTGCACTATTTACATCAGTATATTGATCTTTTATCTTAGTAGCAATTTGCTTCCCTTTTTTATTTAATGAAATGATATTTCTTCTACCATCTTTTTTATCCTTTTTCTCAATGACAATACCTGCTTTAAACATTTCATTAACAATTTTGCTTACTGATGGATGTGAGTGTCCTATTTCTTCAGCTATTTCTGTAATTGACTTTTCTTTATCTTGTGATAAGACATAGAAAACAGGAAACCATTTTGGTTTTAAAGCAACATCATAAAGAGTATAGATTTCTTTAGCACTTTCTGTAACTTTTTCACTAAGCATACGAAGCCTACTCCCTAATGCCATTTTTCCAATTTTAGTATAAAACATAAATATAAAGTTAATTACGTAACTGATTACGCAAATGTATATTAATTATTTTGATGCTACTAATAATTGAGATTAAAAGTAAGGTGAATAATGAAATTATTTGAAGTGTAAACGTTGAATGGTGATAATGGTATCACAATTTTCAACATAAATGGAAGTTTCTTTTTCTTGTATATATCCATCTATCCAATAATAACGACAAGGTTCTTGATGTACTTTACTTTTTGAGAAATCAATATCTCCTTTAAGTAATAAGTTAACAACGGCAGTAGAATCAATTCTCTTATCAGACATTAATTGTAATACATCATCAGAGTAAACTCTAGGTTTACTTCTCAATATTTCTAACATTCTTGCATTGGGTAAATAATTACAAGAAGCTTCTTTTCCGTTTAAGAAAAAGAGTAATAAAACAATTCCAATAGAAAACCCGATGCCAAATAAGAAAAAACGTCTTTTGATATCCATTTTTAAAAAATCAATAAATTAATGTCTCTGT
>JAMONB010000332.1 GCA_027066745.1 Flavobacteriaceae bacterium | reverse complement strand
TTTTTCTTTATTTCTAGATAGTATGTTGGCTTAGCATCTTCAAACCATAAAAAGTCGTATATCATTAAAAAATCAGTATTCTCTGAACTCTTAAAACTAGAAATGCTTCCTATAATGTGAATCATCTTAATATAATCGAATATGTTTTGACTAAATTGTAGTATCGAAATTATTAGTAACTCTTGCTTTTCATCATAATCAAAATAACTGGAGGTGAAGTCTTCACTTAAGTAAATATCAAAATATTCTTGATTGGTTTTACAGTGCCAAAAATGTTGCGATTTGACATCTTCTATGGTAATTTTTCCTGAGTACTCTTGCTTATTAATCCACATTAACCAGTTATTAAAATCATTAAGTGGTTTTATTTGAGCATTCAGATAATTCTTTAAATTAGCTTTACTTATATGTATTTTAGCATAAACTGAACTTGGTTCTGACATGTTTTTAATTATTTAATTGTTCTCTTTACTTTTTAATTTACCATCTTCCCAATGTTCTATTTTATCTAGTTTTCCATTTTTATGATAAAATTTCCATTTGCCATCTTGTTTTCCATCTTTGTATTTACCTACTTCACTTATTTGTCCATTATTGTAATAATCTTTTCGAATTCCCTTTCGTTTATCTCTTGAATACGAACCAACAAATTGTAATTTTCCATTTAAATAATACCCTTTATATTTTCCGTTTTGTTTACCATCTAAATAGTTAGAAATATATGAGAGTTTTCCATTATCATGGTATTCTTTCCATTTTTTTAATTTGCCGTTTTTATATTTTTTTATATAAAATATATTACCATTTTCTAGATAACTTGTCGTTTTAACAAGCAAATCATTTTTGTATTTTTCTATGAATTTGTACTGCCCGTTTTTAAAATAAATCTTCCGAACTCCATTCTTTTTATCATTAGAATAATTTGTTACAGAAAATAATTCTCCGCTATCATAATATTCTTTTTGCTCTGTTTTATACTGTGCATTAGCACTACAATACAGAAGCCCTAAAAAAAGTATCAATATTATTTTCTTCATCTCACTTATTTTCTGTTGACATTAATTTACCATCTTCCCAATGTTCAATTCTATCTAGTTTTCCGTTTTTTTGGTAAAATTTCCATTTTCCAGTTGCTTCCATATTGTAGTTGCCATCGTGCTCTATCATTATTTTATAGCCTTTGAATTTTCTTTTGCCATTAGCATAATAGCCTTTGGTTTTTGTTATTTTAGTATAGCTATTTTTGACTTTATAATATAGTTTTCCATTTTGGTGATAGTGTTTATGCGTTCCTATAGGTTGCCAACCTCTAAAATTCTCGATATAAGCAATAGAACCTAAACGTCCATTATCATAAAAACTTTTGGCTTGTATCTTTTTATTTTTTAAGAGTTGTTTTGTTGCACTTAAAAAACCATTTTCATAAAATGATTTAATTGCTATAATTTTACCATCTTCAAATGTCCGTATCTCTTTAATTTTACCACTATTATAGTATGCTTTATATTCACCAATAGGTGTTCCATTATTATAATGATGAATCATTCCTAAGTTTCCGTTTTCGTGAAACCATTTTTCTACGCCATCAGGTTTTCCACTTACCCAATGCTGTATTTGGTGTGTTTTTCCATTCCTGTACCATTTCCATTCACCCTCTTTTTTTGATTCTTTATATTTTTTTAGAGATGTTAATTCACCTTTATAAAAGGTTTTCCATACCCCTTCTATTTGTCCATTTTTATAAGTTCCTATTTTATTTAATTCGCCTTCAAGATTATAATATTTCCATTCGCCATCTTTTTTGCCTTTTATATATTTTCCTGATTCTCTTAGTTTTCCGTTAGTATCATAGTGTTTCCAATCTGTTTTAAAACCTTTTTTATAGCTAACTATAGAATGTAAACCGCCAGTAATCCAATAGTATTTCCATTCACCAGATTTCTGTTTTAGTTCATTGTAAAAACCAACAGATTGTAGTTTTCCATTGGTATGGTATTTTTTAGTCTGTGCATCTAGCGTACAGAACAAAAAGCTAAGAATTAGTATGGCTATTATTTTTTTCACTGTTTTTTTCTGTTTTACTCTATCAACTCATTCGCTTTTTTCCACAAATTTTTTCCTTGACTTTTAAGTTCATTACCAGCTTCTTTTCCTACTTCCTTTAATTTTTCTTCACTGGTGTAGTTTTCCATATTTTTTATAAAATCTTGAAATTTTTCTATGGTTTGAAACATCTCATCGGTATGTGGTACATCATTTTCTTTCATTATTTTTTTCCAATCTACTTCTGCCAAAACCGATAGCATATATTTTGAAGCTATTTTCCCTAAAAAGAACTTATCATACACACCATTTAGTAGCTCTCCTGATTCTCTATTTTTTAAATAGGCAACAGATTCTTCTATGCTTTTTTTATCTTTAGTAGAAAGCAATTTACTTGATTTTAATTTTATTAAGGATGCAATCGCTTTCTCTTTTTCATTATTTTGTAGGTACATATACGTTTCTACAGCCCAAATCATTTCATTATCAATACCCACTTCTTTCGAATCTTTTAAAAAGGCTTCAAAATCTTCTAAGGCACGTTTTTTATCGATATCTCTATCCATTGTTAAGCGGTCAAAACCTCTAAACAGATGGTTCATTGCTCGGAAAGCGATATGGGTTTGCTTGTTGTCTAAGGTTGCCATTTTAAATAATGATTTTACATAAGGCAGCTCAATATCTGGATGGGTATTTAACCAAGTAATATTTCTTGAATATTCATCTTCAGATAAATAATAGAATCCTTTTTCAAAATATAAAAAGCCTCTATAATATTGCAATAAAGCTTTTAATTCAATGTCTGGAAACAAGTCTGGTTTTGTTTTAGAACATTCGTATAAAGAAACTTCTTTTCCTAAATCTTTGCTTAATAATACAATGGCACTTAAAATGGAATGCTCTATATTTTGACTATATTCCTTTTCGCTTCCTTTAGCAAAAGGTTTATTGGCGAGCTTGGCATCATCATAAATAACTCCAAAAGCTTCGGTTAGTGTAGGGAAAATATCTTCATCGGTTTCATCAATATAGTCTTCCATTTTTTTATAATCGCGATAGATAGAGATATAGTCAAGTACAGATAGCTTTTTATCACTCTTTTCACCAATATGCATGACCAATTTGAATATTTTATCCAAATCTGATTTAAACTCCTGATATTCTGGAGAAATAGTGTCTGTAGCTACAGAAGCCCGAAGCATAATTTTACCAAATTTATAGGTGGTTACTTTATACGACTCTAAACTTTCGGCTAAGTCTACCTTATCTTTTGCTAAGAGTTCACTATCTGTTTTGAGTGTTGTAGAACAGCTTATGAGTAAGAATATGATAAGAATGCTTAAAGTATATTTCATCGTTTTTTATTTCTACTGCTTTTTAAATGTAAAAGGAACTCTTATTTCTTTATTGGGGCTTATCCAAAAACCTTTATAAATACCTTCATGCTCTCCTTTAAGATTCGTTATTGTTCCTTCAAAATAACCACTTAGTTCATCATTTTTCTCGTGTTCTTCAAGATTTACCGTGTCTACTCCAAAAACACCATGTATATAAGTCCCTTTTAAATTGATGTGTTTTCCTGTTTTCACATTGTTAAAAGTTCCTATAACTTTTTTATCATTCACTTTAAAATAAATAGAACCTTTTACCTTATCGTTAATACTTCCTATGAAGTGTTTTATAGTGCTATCTGTTTTTAGTTGAAACGGTAACTGAATGGTTTGACTTTTAGATTTGACTTTTCCAAACAAAGGATGTTCTAATACCAGCTGAAAAGTATAGTCACCATTGATAAGGTCAAGTGGAAAAAGCGGAATTAAATTACTCGTACTTTCATAAAAGTAAACTTTGCCATTAAATGTGATATAGCTATCGTCTATATAATCTATTCCTTCTTTTCCAGTCAACTCCACATTGTATAAAAACTGTCGATGTGTTTTGTTATGGGCATCTGTTACTTCTGTAAATAATTTAGCAGGCTGTTTAAATGTTTGTTTTTGCCCCGTATTGTTGTAAAAATCAGGTGAAAATAGTAAACTACCATCATTAACGGTAAGGTCTATATTTAAGGTGTAATTTTTTGAATTGACAACATTTGCATTGGCATCAATAGGTTCATTTTCATCTTCTTCCATTTTTTCAATCTCTTCACTAATGGTTACCCATTTGCCATTGACATATTTTTCTTCGAGTATGACCATATCTCCATCTGCATTCGGATAATAAGAACTAGAATGATAGGGCGTAAGTTTACCATTGATTGCTCTGTATTCTAACATTGCTCTATTCATTTGTGATATAAAACTCTTGTCAAACAAGTTGTATTGTCCAAGTTCTGCGAGATAACGATAATACTCATCTTCATCAGTTACAGTGAATTTTTTACTTGTAGGATGGTATAAATACAGCTTGTCATTGATAAATAAATCTAAATAGCCATCATAATTAATATCTACATAACCCAATTCAAAATAGTCTAAAGATGAACCATCTTCATTATTTATTTCTTGTATTTTTTTATCGTTTTTGTAAATGCTTATACCACGAACAATTTTACTTTGCACTTCTCCTGTTGACGTCAGTTCTTCTTCTATTCCTGCTTTAAATATAAATTTTGGAAACTCTTTTGCTATTGGTGTTAAGGTTATGGGTAGTGTCGTACCATTTTGATTATCCCAATCTCCTTTTAAGACTTGATTGTATTCAAAATTAACCTCCCATTCTGGAGAATCTTCACCCTTTTCGTAGCAGTAAATACCGTCTTGTGGTTCCCATAAATTTTGAGGGAAAATCCATTTCTTTTTACTGTCATAGCCATATGCCATATCTAAAATACGCGTATCATTGGTTTCCTTATTAAAACCCCTTTTAAGCATCATTTTTATAGGATACTTACCTATAAAACCTTTATACCATAACAAATAGGTACTTGGTTTTATTTCTATATCGTTTCCTGTTTGGGTAGCTGTTATCCATTGATCATTACCATCATAACAATAAGTTTCATATCTAAATTTATTATGGATTTTATATTGGTAATCGCTTACTTTTTCTTTCTCTTCATACTTGTCAAGTCTAAGTCTGTAGCGTTCAACTTCATTGTAATATACAAACAGATAATTTATTTTTCCGATTTCAAAAGGGTCAAACATCAAATGAATTTTTTTTATTAGATGTGGTTCTCCGTTAGCATAATTCTCTTTTTTATAAACATGAAACATTGCCTGATAAAATGTTGTAAAATCTAGGTAAATTTGAATGTTGTCTGGGTAATCCACTTTAAGAGAAATTAGACCTGGATTACCTTTGAAATTATTTCGATAACGGACTTCAATTTTAGTGTTATTATAGCTAAAGTTAAGTTGTGGGTATCTTGATTTCCCAATAACTTCTTTTGTGGATAGTTTTTCTACGCCCTCATGTTTAGCTATTGCATGGTTAAATATAGTATTATCTGCTGCAACGGCATTAGAGACAGAAATTAGGTGTTGTGCCAATGCTAAACTTTCAATTAATTTATTAAAATCCGATTCATATTGTTTAACGATACGTTGTTCTTCAGCTTGGTTACAGTTGCTTTTAGCAATAAAATCACGATTAACTTTTAACTCATTTATTTGTTTTGCTAATAGTTCTTTATTAGAAATAGAAACTTCTTGCCCTTGTATAAAAAAAGAGTTTATTGATAATATAAACAATAAGATATGTTGGTTTATTTTTTTCATTTGTTTTTATTTATCCAAAAAGATCTGTGTACATAGCAGCAACATAGAGTAATGCTATAAGACAAAGAAATAAAAATGTTCTTTTTAGTAGTTTGGGTGCTTTCTTAGAACGTTCGCTTTTTGTTGTTAAGAGTTGATAACTCAGGTATACCATAAAAATTAATGTAGGGCCTATGATAAAAAGTCCGAAAACGGCAAAAAGCAGCATTGTTTCTATGGCTTTTGAGATATACTCACTATCATTACCTATTCTTAATTCATTACTTAATGCTAGTAAAAAGTAGAATAGCAGTGTTATAAAAACACTGACTACAAATCGTAAAAATTTATTTTTTATGTGCATTGGGTTACTTTATTTTTTTAACACATACTTTTTAAAGTCAGCATAATAATCGTCAATTGTTTTTTTCTTGATATTTGCCCATTTTTCTTTAGGATAGCTGAGTTCTTTTCCTTTTTCAATGCCATTAATTGCCCACATACCGTGAAGGTTTATCCACCTATGATCATAAGTTGGTTCATATTCTCTAACAAATGCTACGGCATCTTTAACAATCGTTTCTAATTTTTTTACATCTTTCAATGCATATTCATTAATGATTGTTCCGAATTTATCATTAAGAATGGCAACGGCTTGCCTAGCACTTTCATCTTGACAAAGATTGGCGTCTATTCTCGCTCGTAACTGACCTATATAAAACCACATGGCAGCATCGTCTTTATAGCCTTGTTCGAAAAGGACTTTAGAGATGGCATAAACAACTGGCGGATTCCATTTGTTTTGGTCTTGAAAAAAGAGGTCTCTCATAGTTGACTTCATTTTTTCATCTCCTGTAGTTAAAACGCTAATAGCACTATTTTGATCTTTAACATCAATTTCTTTAAAAACACCTGTTACTGGAATGATTTCTGTTTTTTGAGCATGCACCATCATTGATAAGTTTATGAATAATATTAAAGTGATAATTATTTTCATCTTGCTTGTTTTCTTAATACACATCCAATCCGTCAAAATAAATTTCTGTAATGGCTGTATCTTTATATTTATCACCTTTATAAACGCTTAGAATTTCAAATTTGATACTATCTGGTTGTACATTATCCTTTTTATCAAGTATAACACCTCTTTCATAACCTATCGTTGGTATTTTGAACGTTTGTTCTGCATAAACATCTTCTAAATTCAGTATTGCAAAAGGCTTGTTATTTACATACATTTTTAGCTGTTTTACTCTTGAATTATTTTTCCATGTATTTTTATCTTTTATATAACCATTTGCAATAATTACTTTTGTTATACGAGGATGTCCCGGAGGGAATTTAAAAGCTACCGTCTCACCAATACCATATCCTTTTACACCTTCAATCCAAGCTGTTTGATAGCTTGAATCACTAATGTTTTTAGCATCATAATTGTTTTCTTTTTGTGCTGCTAAAGCTGATGAAGTAGTTGTGAATTGAAAATCAGAATCATTCATGAAATATGTCATATTGTATCCTTCATCCATCCAGTGATCTCCACATACAATACTCCATATGTTATCGCAAGCATCACTGTGATCTATATCATCGCATGTATTGCTTAATTTATTCCATTCTTTTTGTGTTAATTTTTTTTTTAAAGATGGATCATATAATGAATCACAAGTTGCCCATAACTCTTGTCTTTCTTGGCTAAATCGAAAATCATAGGTTTTACCAATTTCTGGTTCTAGTGTTGAGACTTCTTGCCCAAAGAGTGTAAAACTTGTGAAGAAAAATATAAATAGTGTTTTCATATGAGTTGATTTAATACACATCCAATCCGTCAAAATAAATTTCTGTAATGGCTGTGTCTTTATATTTATCACCTTTATAGACGCTTAGAATTTCAAATTTGATACTATCTGGCTGTAATTCGCTATTTTCATGATAAGACTTGATATTTTTGCCATTTTCGTCTTTATATTTCCACCCAGTTGTGCCATCTTTGTTAGTGAAGTATGTTATATTATAACCAATGGTGGGTATCTTAAATATTTGTTCTGCATAAACATCTTCTAAATTCAGTATTGCAAAAGGCTTGTTATTTACATACATTTTTAGCTGTTTTACTCTTGAATTATTTTTCCATGTATTTTTATCTTTTATATAACCATTTGCTATAATTACGGTTGTAATACGAGGATGCCCA
>JAMONB010000331.1 GCA_027066745.1 Flavobacteriaceae bacterium | reverse complement strand
ACTATTGTCACCGACCATATTATTATCACCCTTACAGACCATTTTACTGGGGTCCGGTTTGGCATCCATGGGGATATTTTATTACATCTTTAGCTAAAACAGCAATTATTATAAGTGTTGCAAATCAACAATATCATTATGATCAGGGTGTTTATTATACCCAGTCTAATGGCGGCTATACTGTAGTTCAAGCACCTGTTGGCGCAACAGTAACAACGCTACCAAAAGAAACTCAGGAAGTTGCAGTCACTGACACAACAAATAATTATTATTACGGTGGTGCTTTTTATGAAAAATCAGATGAAGGTTATACTGTAGTACCTGCTACTGCCGGAACTATTGTACCTAATTTACCAGAAGGTGGTGAAGAAACTAAAATTGGAGAAGTAACATATGTAGTATTTGGTGATACTTATTATCAACCAATTGAATTAGATGGTAAAGACATGTATGAAATTGTTGAAATTAAGGAGGATTAATAAACAGTATTTTATCGTAAAAACACTTTATAAATCAAAAAAAAAATCGACAATTGAGCGTAAGTGGTCAAGAATAACGTATGAAAATTTTAGGTTTTTATAAAAATAAAAATAAATTTTTCACATTTATTATCTCTATCCATTCCTTTGATTTGGTTAGTTCATTTTCAATTGTATTATGTATTAAAAAGAGAATCATTCATTAACAATAACAACTCTTAAAACTATTATTTATGAAAAAAAACAATTTATTAAGTTTATTGATAGCCATAGTTATGGTGACTTCAGTATTCGCACAAAAAAAACCAAACATTCTGGTTATTTGGGGTGATGACATTGGACAATCTAACATTAGCGCCTATACTTTTGGTCTTGTTGGTTATAGAACTCCAAATATTGACCGGGTAGCCAAGGAAGGTATGATGTTTACAGATTATTATTCTGAACAAAGTTGTACTGCTGGTCGTTCTTCATTTATTTTAGGACAAAGTGTTTTACGTACCGGTTTGAGTAAAGTTGGGATGCCAGGTGCAAAAGGAGGTATTAGCAAGAAAGATCCTACTATTGCTGAGTTGTTAAAATTTAGAGGTTATACGACCGGACAATTTGGTAAAAATCACTTAGGCGATCGTGATGAACACCTGCCATCCAATCATGGATTTGATGAGTTTTTTGGTAATCTGTATCATTTAAATGCAGAAGAAGAGCCTGAATTACCTGATTACCCGGATCCTAAAAAATACCCAAATTTTGCAAAGAACTATGGACCAAGAGGTGTAATTCACTCTTATGCGGATGGTAAAATTGAAGACACAGGTCCTTTGACAAAAAAAAGAATGGAAACTATAGATGATGAAACTTCTGATGCTGCTGTTAAATTTATTCGTAAAGCAGTAAAATCCGGGAAACCATTTTTTGTTTGGTGGAATGGAACAAGAATGCATTTTAGAACCCATGTTAAAGCGGAACACAGAGGAATTTCCGGACAAAATGAATACGGAGATGGTATGGTAGAACACGATATGCATGTTGGTAAATTATTAGACCTTCTTGATGAATTAGGTATAGCAAATAACACTATTGTACAATATGGAACGGATAATGGTCCTCATAAAAATACAT
>JAMONB010000330.1 GCA_027066745.1 Flavobacteriaceae bacterium | reverse complement strand
CACTTAAAATTTACCTCTCTAAATACCAGTAATTTAAAAAAATAATATATTATTTTATCATTTCTTAGGGGGAATTATTCAAATACAATTGTTTAATAAACGAAGCCACGTTACAAACAAAGCTTCATTCGAAAATGGGAAAATTGCTATGAAAAACCCCGAAATACCGAAACCTAAATTTCTATAGAAAAAGAAGAAATTTAAAACGTAAAAACAGATTTCCTTTCTCCCCAGATTAAGGAATAAAAAAGAAAAAGAATTAGTTTAAGTTGATAGTTTAGTTAGAGAAAATTGCCCACTATCCCGAAGTATCGGGAGTGGGCTTTTTTGTTTTTAGAATCAATAACATTTATCCAAGAATAACAAAGTGTGTTTTCAAAAATACCATTTTTAATTTCAAGGTAAGTAGGGAGTTTAAACCCTCTATAAGGGAATAAAAAATTTCTTGAAACCAACTATCCCCGAGGCAAGCCATAGGGGTATTTCGCTGGTTTCATACCCAGTCAAGCTCGGCACAAGTTTTGACCTTAGGGTCAAAAATCGAAATTTGGTATTTTACCTCACCCGAAACTGCAGAAAGGCTGTTTCGACCTCTCCCAAGGAGAGGTGAATCGGAAACCTCGAGGCAAAGCCTAGAGGAATTCTTTCGATTAAAAATGATAAAAAGCATCTTCAATATGCTCAATTTCAAAAGTGTTATTTTTATGAACAATTGCTATGATATCGAATCTTACATTCACATCTAAATCTTTAGAGATCACATAATGGTCAGTTGCCATGACCAATAATTTTATCTTTTTCTGATTCACAAAATCTTGTGGTAAACCAAACTCTCTAGAAGAACGTGTTTTGACTTCAACAGCAACAAGAATATCTTCTTTTTGAGCAATAATATCAACTTCAGCTTTTAAATAACGGTAATTTTTATCGCGAATAGTATATCCTTTTTTTATCAAGAAATCAATGGCTAGCTCTTCTCCTTTTTTGCCTAATTCATTATGCTCTGCCATAAAATTATTTTTATTTCAGTCCTTTTTTTACTAACCTCTGTTCTGAATAATCCGATTTAATAGTTATGATACTTTTATACTTAAATATTTTTATCTTTTGATTAATAACATTTATTTCACTTATCCTAAGAATACGTTCATTAGAATTTTCTAAGAGAATAACTGTTGTATCATCTTTCCAAAAGACATTTTCAACCCATTGTGAAGGTCCGTTAAAACCTATTCTCTTAACAGTTTGATTCTTTACATCAATTAAGTTAATTTCTTGGTCGGGGGAGAATATTGGTGTGTTGGCTTCATCTATTGACCAATGGTAACTATCAAAGTCTATGTATTGTTTTTGGTTCGGACTAAAGACTATAAAGTCTGTATATATTTTGTTAAATTCTTTATCAAAATTTCCAAACACATTACCTTGAATAAAATTTAAAGTATCTACTTTTTCTATAAAAAAATTATCTAAAGAGAATGACGGTTCTAATGATCTATAATAATCAACCCAGTTGTTTAAAATAATATTTGAAGTTTTATCAATATTTAACTTTTCTGGTTTCAAAACCAATTTAATTGTCTCAATAGTTGACACCTTATTATTAGTTAGTTTTTTTTGTTCTCTACATGAACTGAAAATAGTCAAAATTAACAATATGTGAATTATATTTTTCATCACTAAAAATAACTTTGGTCTTAATTTTATTTTAAAGGCTTTCCAAACTTAACAATCGTTTTCTTTTCCTTTACTTTTAGTAAAATCTCTTTACCTAATAATAAAGTTCTATTGTCTCTAATATGACCGGAAGGAAAATCAAAACTTACTGGAAAATCATACTCCTTTACAGCATCTAAAATAATTTCTTCATAGGTCATTCCAAAATCTGTAGAATTTGGCTTTATACTAGAAAAAGCTCCAATAATTAAACCTTTACAATTTTCAAAATAGCCTGCTCTTTTTAAACTAATCATCATTCTATCAATATGATACAAAGCTTCACCTACTTCTTCTAAAAATAAAATTTTACCATGCATGTCAATCTGAGTTTTTGAACCCAACATACTATACACAATAGATAAATTACCTCCAACTACTTGACCAACTGCTTCGCCATCTTTGTTGTAATCTGAAGTAGCGACTCTATAAGTAATCTTTCTACCAAACAGAGCTTTTTTAAATGACTTTCTTGCCTTTTTTTGCTCTTTGTTTTTAGGTTTGTAGGTTATTGGCATAATTGCATGCATCGTTTGTATTCCAAAATTATTAATTTCATTATGCAAAACAGTTACATCTGAAAAACCAATTATCCATTTCGGATTTTTTTTGAACTTGCTAAAATCAATATCATCAATAATCCGTACGGTTCCATAACCTCCTCTAGCACACCAAATTGCTTTGATATTATCATCATCTAAAGCATTTTGAAAATCAGATAATCGCTCTTTATCTGTCCCAGCAAAATGAAAATTCTGTGTAAATACATGTTTACCAAGTTTGGTGTTTAATCCCCAGTCATGTAACAATTCTACAGCTTGTTGAACTGCTGTAGTGTCTTTCATGATTCCTGCAGGAGCTAAAATTACAACCGTATCACCTTTCTGTAAAGTTGGCGGAGCAATTAAATTTTGAGCAGATAAATTACTGCTAAATAACAATAAGACTGTGATATAAAACGGATATAAAATAGACTTCATAAGATATTACTTTTTGTAAAAATACATTTTTAGACTTGGTTTTCTTACTTTTGTACTTAGAAAATTTTTACATGAACACACCCAAAAGATATACCATTACTGCGGCATTGCCTTATACTAACGGACCTGTACATATTGGTCATTTGGCTGGAGTTTATGTACCAGCCGATATTTACGCCCGTTTTCAACGTTTAAAAGGTAATGATGTTGCTTATATTTCAGGTTCTGATGAACACGGAGTGCCTATTACAATAAAGGCAAAAAAAGAGGGCATTACACCTCAACAAGTGGTAGATAAATACCATGGTATCATTAAAAAATCGTTTAAAGAATTTGGAATTTCTTTTGATAATTACTCTCGTACATCAGCAAAAGTACATCATGACACAGCTTCAGGTTTTTTTAAGAAACTATATGAAGATGGTAAATTTATTGAAGAGACCAATCAGCAATTGTATGATGAGCAGGCCAATCAATTTTTAGCAGATAGATTTGTCGTTGGTACTTGTCCGAAATGTGGCAATGAAGAAAGCTATGGCGATCAATGTGAAAACTGTGGTACTAGCCATAATGCAGTCGATTTAATAAATCCGAAATCTGCAATTACTGGTAATGTCCCTACGTTAAAAGAAACAAAACATTGGTATTTACCTTTAGATCAATACCAAGAATGGCTTAAAGAATGGATTCTTGAAGGTCATAAAAACGACTGGAAACCAAATGTATTGGGACAAGTAAAATCTTGGACAGATGATGGATTACGACCTAGAGCAATCACTCGAGATTTAGATTGGGGAATTCCCGTACCTGCAAAAGGAGGGGAAGGCAAAGTTCTATATGTTTGGTTTGACGCTCCTATAGGATATATTTCATCTACCAAAGAATGGGCAAAACGCGAAGGAAAAGAATGGGAGCCTTATTGGAAAGATCAAGACACTAAACTGGTTCATTTTATAGGTAAAGACAATATTGTTTTTCACTGTATTATTTTTCCTGCTGTTTTAAAAGCTGAAGGTAGTTATATTCTACCCGAGAACGTTCCTGCAAATGAGTTTTTAAATTTAGAAGGAAATAAAATTTCGACTTCTAAAAATTGGGCCGTTTGGTTACATGAGTATTTAGAAGATTTTCCTGATAAACAGGATGTTTTACGTTATGCTCTGACCGCAAACGCACCAGAAACTAAGGATAATGATTTCACTTGGAAAGATTTTCAAGCTAGAAACAACAATGAGTTAGTTGCTATTTTTGGAAACTTTATCAATCGTGTATTGGTATTGACTCATAAATATTATGACGGGCAGGTACCACCTTCAGGGAAACTTTCTGATGCTGATGAAGACACCTTAATGCTATTAAAAAAATATCCTCAAATTATCTCAAAATCTATCGAGAGATACCGATTTAGAGAAGCTTTAATGGAACTAATGAACCTCGCTCGCTTAGGAAATAAATACTTAGCCGATGAAGAGCCTTGGAAACAAATAAAAACAGATCCAGAACGTGTAAAAACCATTATGAATATTGCTTTGCAAATAGCAACGGGTCTATCAGTATTATGCGAACCGTTTTTACCATTTACTTCTAAAAAGTTAAAATCAATCTTGAATGTCAGTTCGAGTAATTTTTCAGAAAAAAACAGTATCGAAAACTCTTGGAATAGCAGTGTCATTCCGACAGAGAAAGGAACGAACGACGAGGAATCTCTAGCTCTAACTTGGAATGATGTTTCTACTAAAAACACACTATTACCATCTGGTCATCAAATAGGCAAAGCCGAATTGCTATTTGCTAAAATTGAAGATGATGAAATTCAACAACAATTAGATAAACTACAAGCTTCAAAAAAAGCAAATGAATTAGCTAATAAAGTTACTGAACCTCAAAAAGAGACTATAGAATTTGACGATTTTACCAAATTAGACATTAGAGTTGGCACAATTTTAGAAGCTATAAAAGTACCTAAAACCAAAAAATTATTGCAATTAAAAGTTGATGTAGGTATTGATACAAGGACTATTGTTTCTGGTATTTCTGAAAGTTTTTCTCCTGACGATATCATCGGACAAAAAGTTACGGTATTGGTAAATTTAGCTCCAAGAAAATTACGTGGTGTAGAAAGTCAAGGTATGATTTTAATGACTGAAACTCCTGAGGGTAAATTGGCTTTTGTTGAACCTGAACAAGAAGTTTCAAATGGTCGACAAATAAATTAAAATTATTTCTATGAAAAAGTTGTTTTTTACAATACTAATCTTTTTAACCTTTTTTGGATATTCTCAAAAAGAGATTGTAACATTTAAAATGTTAGAAAAAAAATCAAACGCATTCATTAAAGATGCGACTGCAATTGTAAACAAAAATGACATTTCAATTTTATTAATGGATGATCATTTTATTTACTCGTCTTTATTAGATGAAAAATTTACAGTCAAGAATAAACAAATTATAGAAAACAATAACTACACTTATTTTTTAGATAATTATACTAATAACCAAACTTATAAAGTTATTTTAACTAATAATAATTTCAATAAATTTGCTGTTTTAACTAATAGAAATAATGTTGATTTTAAAATCGAAGAGGTAAACATAAATCTTAAAGATGAAGATTTTATGTTTTGTACAGTTCTAAGAAATAAATTTTATTTGACAACAATAACAAAAGATACTTCTGTACTTAATTTTTACATCCTTGATGAAGAAAATAAACTACAAAAAAAACTTGTTGATTTATCAAGCGAAAAATTTATTGACCCTAATGATAAAAGAATAAATCTTCACAAACTTTTAAGGGTTAACAAAGAGTATACAAATTATAGTATAAAAAGAGTTATGCCAATAATTATCCGTAAATCATTTAAAAATATAATAAAAATAAATCAAAAAATCCCTAGTCATCTTACAAGTTCAATAGAATTTAGCAAAGTATATTTCAATGATAATAATTGTATTATTACTTTAGACCAAAATAAAAAAAGTACTCAAACAATACATATTGATTTAAATTCTTTAAACTTTAAAGTAATTAGGTTTGAAAAACCTCTTCAAGAGATTAAGGCAAAGAAAAAGAGGTCAAACTCATTTATTAAAGAAGATAATATTTACTTAATTAGCTCCTTTAAAGAAAAGTTTATTCTTTTGATTAAAAATATTTATTCAGGTGCTTTGATAAAAGAGTTTCATGTAAGTTCCAACAGTAACATCGCTTTCAAAAATACACCAATTATAGCAAAAGAATTTGGGCGAAAAAAAATTTGGAATTATAACAAGACCAAAAAATTGATAAACCCTATGTCTTTTGGATATATTGGTGTCACAGTTTTTAAATATAATGAAGAATATATTTTAGGTATAGGAGCATTAGTTGAAAATGATAACAGTAACACTAGGATTGTTTATATAAAATCTAAATTCGATAAAAAGTTTAATCATTTAACTGGCAAAATAATTGAGAACGTATTTAATAAAGCTGATACATTTAAAGAAAACGAAACTACATTAGGGAATAGTGCTGTTTTTTTCAAATACCATGATTATTATATTTTAGGAAAGTATCTTTCTTGGCCAAAAAAAGAATATAGATTACGAAAATTTAAAGACTAACTAATTATAGAATCCATTTTATGTGGAAATACATCAAACGTATTTGGCATAATAATTACTTCCTTGTCTATTGCATCTACTGAAATATGTCTACATTTTAACATTAAATCCAACTTTTCATGAACATTATTGGTGTCACAATTGTTTTCCCCTTTGTGTTTTCTATTGGTAGAGCCTTATAAATGTAGAGAATTTACTTTTGATAATAATCAATCTCATTTATAAAATTCATTTTGATTAGCAAGGAAAAAATTGTGTATATCAATGTAGAAAAATATGTTAAGAATTTAGATTAATCATTACACGATTAAAAACATCTAAAATAAGCTAAAACTATCTTCTTTTTTATACTTTTGAATATATTTTTAAATCCATAAAAAATGTCACAAGATTTATTTCAAGCTCCAGATTATTACCTACTAGATGAATTATTAGAAGATGAACATAAACTGGTTAGAGATGCTGCCAGAGAATGGGTAAAACGCGATGTTTCTCCAATCATTGAAGAGGCTGCTCAAAAAGCTGAATTCCCCACACAAATTATTAAAGGTTTAGCAGAAATTGGTGCTTTTGGGCCTTATATACCTGAAGAATATGGTGGTGCAGGATTGGATCAAATTTCTTACGGATTGATTATGCAAGAAATTGAAAGAGGTGATTCTGGAGTGCGTTCTACTGCTTCAGTGCAATCGTCTTTAGTGATGTATCCGATATGGAAATATGGAAATGAAGAGCAACGTAAAAAATATTTACCAAAATTAGCTTCTGGAGAATTTATGGGCTGCTTCGGATTGACAGAACCTGACCACGGATCAAACCCAAGCGGAATGACCACCAACTTTAAAGATAAAGGCGATCATTATTTGTTAAATGGAGCAAAAATGTGGATTTCTAATGCCCCATTTGCAGATATTGCTGTGGTTTGGGCGAAAAATGAAGAAGGTAGAATTCATGGTTTAATTGTAGAACGAGGACTAGAAGGCTTTACCACACCAGAAACTCATAATAAATGGTCATTGAGAGCATCATCAACTGGCGAATTAATTTTTGATAATGTAAAAGTACCTAAAGAAAATATATTACCTAATAAATCTGGTCTTGGAGCTCCTTTAGGATGTTTAGATTCTGCTCGTTTTGGTATTGCTTGGGGTGCAATTGGTGCTGCAATGGACTGCTACGATACGGCTTTGCGTTACTCAAAAGAAAGAATACAATTTGGGAAACCAATTGGTGGATTTCAATTGCAACAAAAAAAATTGGCTGAAATGATTACCGAAATTACCAAAGCTCAATTGTTAGCTTGGCGTTTAGGGGTATTAAGAAATGAAGACAAAGCTACAACTGCACAAATATCTATGGCAAAACGAAACAATGTAGATATGGCAATAAAAATAGCCAGAGAAGCTAGACAAATGTTAGGTGGTATGGGTATTACAGGTGAATATTCTATCATGAGACACATGATGAATTTAGAGTCTGTAATTACGTATGAAGGCACTCATGATATTCACTTACTAATTACAGGTATGGACGTTACAGGGTTGAATGCTTTTAAATAAGCTTACTTATGTAACTTCAACTGTATTCGTTTTCTAGCGATATCAACTTCCAATACTTTTACAATAATTTGTTGATGCAAATTCACATGTTCACTCACGTCTTTTACAAAAGTATCTGATAAGTTAGAAATATGAATCAAGCCA
>JAMONB010000329.1 GCA_027066745.1 Flavobacteriaceae bacterium | reverse complement strand
TAACCCCTAAAAACAGATGGGCTTACACAGAGCTAATCCGAAAAATTTACATAAAAGAAGAATGGTGGGATAGGTTATTTATTATGCTAAAACAAAACCTTTCAATGGAAAATATTCAACAGAATGAAAAGTATTTAGCTAAAGACTATTCTTCTGAATTAATTGAAATGTACAGTGAAAGGGTTATAAATTATGTTGAAAAATTTGTTGGAAGAAACCATTACCAAACTGCTTGTAAATATCTACGTAGAATGAAAAAATTAGGAGGAAAGACTAAAGTAAATGAATTAATTGAGGAATTTAGAAAACAGTATCCACAACGTAGAGCACTAATGGACGAATTAAATAAAGTATAAATGAAATAGCCAACACATAAGCCATACACATTTACAATTACTCACGTCATCTTTATTTCCATTAAGATGTTCATGAATGTAAATATTTTGCTCAAAAAAGCCAACAGCGGAAGAAGAAGCAAAATGGGTTCACGAAAATATATCTATGAAAAGATAAAACCTGCTTACAACACCGATAATCGTTGCACAAGCCATTAAATTTCCGTTACAATTACCACTTTAAATCTATTTCTAATCTGTGTAAATCATTTGATGAAAATTTTAACACAATCAAATAAATTCCTTATTTTTAACCTGAATTAAACGGAGTTGTTATACAGACTCACGTTGTGTATAAGCTAAAAAATTGAAATTGTGAAAATTGAAATTAATACTATTTGGATTGACCTAAACGAAGAACTTTATAAGTTTATTTTAGGAAAAGTAAAGGATGAACAGACATCAAAAGATATTCATCAAGAGGTTTTTTTAAAAATTCAAACTAAAATTCATCAACTAAAACATACTTCCAAACTCACATCTTGGGTATACCAAATCACCAGAAACACCATTATTGACTATTTTCGAAAAGTAAAAAATAAAAGTATATCCATAAATGATTTAGATATTGTTGAAACAGATACTGATAATTTTGATTATTCATACCTAACTACCTGTATCAATCAAAAAATAGAAAACCTTTCTTCTCAACATAAAGAAGCTATAATTTTAACATCCTTTAAAAACTATTCACAAAAGGAGCTAGCTGAACATTTAAAAATTTCATATTCTGGAACGAAGTCAAGAGTTCAAAAAGCTAAAGAAATTTTAAAAGAAAATATTTTAAATTGCCCAAATGTGGAATCAGATAGAACGGGAAAATTATTAGACTTTGAAAATAATTAAAATTAACTACGTCTTTTTCTAACTAATATCGTCCATCTTATATAACATAAAAAAACATTATAATGGATAGTTCAAAAAAAATAGTTACAGTACAAATTCTTAATGCTTTTGCTGAAAACGGAAAAGGTGGTAATCCTGCAGGTGTTGTTTTAAACGCAGATAAATTATCTAATAAAAACAAACTTGAAATTTCAAAAAAAGTAGGTTTATCGGAAACCGCCTTTGTTTCAAAATCTGAAACGGAAGATTTTAAATTAGATTTTTTCACTCCAAACAAACAAATAGCACATTGTGGGCACGCTACAGTAGCTACATTTTCTTATTTAAAACAAATAGGTGCTCTAAAGAATGATAACTCCTCAAAAGAAACCATAGATGGAAAACGAAAAATAGAAATAATTGGAGATTTAGCATTTATGGAACAATTGGCTCCAAAATATATTGACGTAAGCCATAAAGAAAGTGTAATTTTAAAATCATTAGGGTTAAAGAAAATTGACCTTATACCAAATGCACCTATCAAATTAGTAAACACAGGAAATTCATTTATACTCGTTCCTGTTAAAAGTAATGAAATTTTAAAGAATATAATTCCTGATTTTGACTTGATAAGTAAAATTAGTGATGAATTTGATTTAATTGGTTACTATGTATTTTCTACTAATACCGAATACGACGCTACTTCAAGAATGTTTGGTCCACGTTATGGAATATTAGAAGAGTCAGGAACAGGAATGGCTGCAGGACCACTTGGTTGTTATTTATTTGATATTTTGAAGATTAAGAAAAGGAGTTTTAACATTCAACAAGGTAAATATATGAAAAAACCTTCGCCAAGTTTAATTATCACTAACTTACGAATCGATAGGGGAGAAATAAAGAGTTTAATGGCAGGTGGAAAAGGAATACTGAATAGACAATTAGATATTGAAATAAACGCATAAAAGCCTACACATAACAACGGCAATCGTTGAGCGTTGCACAAGCCATTAAATTTCCGTTACAATTACCACTTTAAGTCTATTTCTAAGAGACGTTTCAATTTTGTATTGGTAAAAAGGATTATTTTTAGAGAACCTAAAACTGTTTATTTTACCTAATAATCGTTGAATTTGATAATGTACAGCGAAAGTCAGTGATGCTACATCACTTGTCACAACTTTAGGACTAAATTTTAGGTATTTTTTTAGGTTCTAACCATAGAAGATTGATGTCCATTTTGACTTTAAAATAGCAATGAGCACGGTTAAAGCTCATTTGCTAGCATTATTTGATAAATTTAGGCTGTTTTATCAAAAATAAAAATCATAAAAAACTTGCTTAAAATAAAATAAATTTTACTTTTGATACTATCAAATGAGACTATCAATGAAACCACCTTACAATATAACACCTAAAATTTTAAAATTACTAACTCTAATATCAGAGAAAATAGGAGAAATTAATGCTAATTTATTAGATAAACCTTCGCCTAAATTAAGAAAACTAAATAGGGTAAAAACCATCCATAATTCACTGAAAATTGAAGGAAATACACTATCTGAACAACAAATAACTGCAATAATTGAAAACAAACGAGTTGTTGGTCCAAAAAAAGATATAATTGAAGTGCTAAATACCATTGAAGTATATAATGCAATTGATAAGTTCAATTTTCGATTTGAAAAGGATTTTTTAAAAGCTCATAAATTCTTAATGAAAGGGTTGATAAATAAACCTGGACATTATAGAAATCAAGGTGTTGGAATTGTAAAAGGAGACAAAATAGAACATATTGCACCACCATACAAAAATGTTCCTTACTTGATGAAGGAGTTATTTAAGTATTTAAAAGATGAATCTGAATTAAGCCTAATAAAAAGCTGTGTTTTTCACTATGAAATGGAATTTATTCATCCTTTTATTGACGGTAATGGGCGAATGGGACGATTATGGCAAACGATAATATTGAGAGATAAATATCCTGTTTTTGAGTTTATTCCTCTAGAAACATTAATAAGTAAATCACAAAAAGAATATTATCAAGCCTTAGCATTAAGTGATAGTAAAGGTAAGTCAACGTATTTCATAGAATATATGTTAGAGATAATTAATAAAACCTTAAAGCAAACCATAAATTTTGGAAGTAGAAAACTAAAACAAATTGATAGATTGGAGTATTTTATTGAACTCCGTATAAATGAATTTACAAGAAAGGATTATATGAATATATTTAAAAGTATTTCATCAGCAACAGCAAGTAGAGACCTGAATAAAGGAATTGAATTAAGGCTGATTAAAAAATCAGGTGAAAAAAATAAAACCAGATATGTAATTAAGTAACTGTGGTAAAATCCAAGTAATTTTTAAGTTTTTTTTTATTGAAAAGACTCTAGTAAAACTGTATTTTTTAGTTAATCGAGATATAACCATAGAAGATTGATGTCCATTTTGACTTTAAAATAGCAATGAGCACGGTTAAAGTTCATTTGATGAAAATTTTAACACAATCAAATATATTCCCTATTTTTAACCTGAATTAAACGAAGTTATAATATCGGCTTATATTGTCAATAATTACGAACTAAATTCTCGATTAAATTTAAACCAAAACGATATAATAAAATTTAGCAATAATGAAAAATCTTAAAATAATATTAACTGGTATACTTACAATTAGTTTATTACAATTGACAAAAGCACAACAGTTTCCTAATGATACACAATACCAAAGCATAGCTCCTCCTGCCACACCGGCGTTCCCTAATTATGGAGAAAGCGTAATAGATAATTCCGTTTCTAACCCAATAGAAATTACAAGAGTTACAGAGGCTATTAACTATGTAGATGAAAATAAAGACCCACAAATTTGGTATCCAACACACGAATATGCTAAAACGCAAGTTTGGAATGCCGATCAGACAAAATATAAAATTTCTTCTTGGAAAGTATACAATACTACAACATATCAAGAAATACATCAATTAGCAAGTATGTATCCAAGTTACTGGTCTAATACAAACCCTGATTTGATGTGGAGTTTTAGAGAAAATGGAGATGTGAAAAAACATACTATTTCTAATAACAATACACAAACTGTAGCAAATATACCAGGCTATGAGGTTATAAAACTAGGACCAGGAGAAGGAAGTATGGATAAAAACGACCATTATATAGCTTTAGTTGGCAAAAAAACAAATGGTGATTTAGATATTATTGTTTTTAACTTACAAACGTTACAAATAGACTATACAAAAACCTTTGAAGGTGCTTGGGTAAATGGAGCCAACTCATTCCCTGACTTTATTGATTGGGTTTCTGTTTCTCAATCTGGAAATTACGTAGTAGTCAATTGGAATAATGGCTTAAATCAAATTAACAACTATTATCTTGACCAAGCAGGGGTTAATCATTACGGTGTAGAAGTTTACAATAGAGCTGATATGGTGTTTCAAAATCGTATAATACCTTATGGTAACCACGGAGATTTAGGGTATGCCATTGATGGTGACGAAGTTTATGTGCAATTTTACGGAGAGTATGGAGGTGGAAAAATCTATATGCATAAATTAAATGGAAATGCTTCTTCAATTGTTCTTAATACACATTCAGATTTTGGAGTCTCTGGGCATATTTCTTGTAGAAATATAAATAGACCAGGTTGGGCATACGTTACAATGAGCGAACTGGATGAGTCGGCACAAATAGTAGCCGTAAAATTAGATAATTCAGGTATAGTAGAACATTTTGGTCATCATTTTAGTAGTGCCCTAAGTTATGAACAAGCTGCTATGGCTGTAGCTTCACCTAATGGTGATAAAATTTGCTTTAAATCGGATTTTGGAACTGATCCTGTTGGTGGTTCTGAGGTTGCTTATAGCTTTTTTACTAATGTAGTAGTTCCGTTATCTATACAAGATGAGTATTTAAATAATGTAAACATCTACCCTAACCCAGCAGATGATTTTATAAATATAAAAAACGTTAAAGACATTAAAGACATTACTATTTATAATGTAGCAGGTCAAAAAATTAAAACCTTTCAAGTTGAAAACTCAAACATTAACACCATTAATGTAAATAACATAAATAGTGGTTTTTATTATTTACAAATCACAACTGAAAAAGAAAAAATTACAAAAAAAATAATTATTCAATAATAATGGCTAACAAAAAAATATACGTGCCTTATCAAACATAAAAATGATAAAACGAATATTAATAATAATCAGTATTACTTTGCCAGGTTTAAGTTTTTCACAAGATTTGAGAGAATTTAATCACGGTACTTGTATCAATAAATATTTAGGAGTAAATAATGATCTAAAATACTATTTGACTTGGTCAAGTTCATACAACAATGGCTGGGAGCACGATATATATAAATCAATAATATCTTTTAATGACAAAGGAAACCTTGTAATAGAAACGCCTCATCAAATATACATTAGTGCTAATGAAGCACAAGAACCCGTTAACTCTGCAATAAACACGGGCAATAATTATATATTGACAGTTTGGGAGGATGGAAATGGTACTTATGCACCAAATATTAAAGGTCAAATACATATGCCAGATGGAACCATAATCAAACAAAATTGGATTATAGCTGGAGGAATAGGTTCGCAACATTCGGCAAACACTTCACATCTTAACAATAAATTTTTAGTTTTTTATGCAGATGAGGCACTACCCTCTGTTGGAGGAGCAGTTGTAAAAGCAAAAGTAATTGATGATGGCAACGGAAATGAAATTCAAAGTATACAATTAACACCCAATGATGAAGACCACTGGTGGCCTGTTTCTGTTAGCAATTCTGACAATACAAGAACATTAGTAGTATGGGGAAATGATGGGTATTCGGTAAGAGGAACTGTTTTATATGATAATTTCGGAACAGTTGAACAAATAGGTATTCAACAAGACTATTTAACAAATACTCAGCAGTATTACTATCAAGTACAATGGTTGGAACATATTTCCAAATTTTTGTTGATTGCTAGAAATGGTGCATATAATGATATTACAGACGAAAGCCAAATTTGCCTGATTGATATAAATGGAAATGTAACAAATACAACCATAGTGGATGGTGGGATTTTAAGAGAAGCAAGAATGGCTGTAAAATGGAATGAATGTAATCAATCATATTCTGTATTTTACCCATCAGGAACAAATAATTTAACCCAATTTTTTATTGATAGCAATGGCTCAATTAATTCAACTTCAAATCAAGTTATTAACCACCCTGATTTAGCAAATACACAATGGGTTTCTACGGGCATATGGTCTGAATTCATAAAGGATATTAATGGAAATGGCTTGTTTGGTGATAAATATATTGCTTTATTTATTATGAACGATATCTCTTCAAATAATATCATTCAAATACCTCTTGAATTAGACACTTCTCTATTTTGTCTACCATCAGACAATGATACAATTCTTAATAATTTTAAAATATTTCCAAATCCAATTAAAAACAGTATTATTAACTTACCAAAAGAATATCTCTATTCAAAATATGAAATTTGCAATATTAATGGGCAAATATTAATGAAAGGAACTATTATTTCAAAAGAAATAGACTTGTCATATTTAGTTAATGGGATTTATTTTTTTAAGATAAAAGAAAAAACATATAAAATTATAAAATAACCTAAGGCTAACAATGGTAATCGTTGCACAAGTCATTAAATTTCTATTACAATTTCCACTTTAAGTCTATTTCTAATCAATATAAACCATTTGATGAAAATTTTAACACAATCAAATATATTCCCTATTTTTAACCTGAATTAAACGGAGTTGCTATGCAGACTTGCATTGTGTACAATAAAATTAATACCAATGAAAAAAAAGATTAAAAGATTAATAAGTGGAATATTAATAATCTACGTTTTTTTAATATTATTTCCTCAGGTTTTATTCGCAAATGTATTAGAATACAAAGGATTTGCAGTATATTATCATTCAGATGAATTAAAAATTGAAAATATTAAAAATATACTTGATAAATCTCAAAAACTTTTAACCAAATCAGAATTATATGACAATTCAAAAAGTCAAAAAATTTTTATCTGTAATAGTTATAATGAATTTTCTTTTTTTGCTTTGACATCAAAAAGAGCGTTTGCCGTTAATCTTCCAATAATTCAAAACATTTTTTTATCAAAATCATTTTTTCTAAAAAACACAATAGTCAGAAATGGAGAAACTAATAATCTTAGAAAATTAAGTGCTATAATTACACACGAAACAACGCATTCATTATTAGAAAATAAACTTGGGTTTTTGAAATTTAAACTATTACCCAATTGGAAAAATGAAGGATATTGTGATTACATTGCACAAGGAAGTTCTTATAATCAAGAAAAAGGAATGAAAGAAATATGTAATGGAAGTGAAACTCAAAACTCGCTTTCATTTAAGTACTTTAAATATAGAATGTTAACAAAATATTTGTTTGAAGAAAATAATATCTCAATTGAAAAATTTTTAAAGAACGACTTTAACTTGAAGGAATTAAATGAAAATATGAAAAACAAATACTGCACACAACAACGATAATCGTTGCACAAGCCATTAAATTTCTGTTACAATTACCACTTTAAATTCATTTCTAAGAGAAGTTTCCATTTTACATTGGCAAAAAAGGATTGTTTTTAGAGAACCTCAAACAACTTATTTCACTTAATAATCGTTGAATTTGATATTTTAGAATACAGGTTAGTGATGCTACCATCACTTGTCACAACTTTAGGACTAAATTTTAGGTATTTTTTCAGGTTAAAGGTAATGAA
>JAMONB010000328.1 GCA_027066745.1 Flavobacteriaceae bacterium | reverse complement strand
TTCTTAATGGCTTCTTTAACCGTATAGGTTTTATTCTTTTTATTCATCTCTAACAAATATAAACGTTTCAATCCAAATTATAGATTTGTATTTTGTCACAAAAGCTTAAAAGGGCAAGAAAATTCAGCTTGAATAGAAAGTCTTAATACCAATTTAAACCTATAACACCGCATAAAATAGTTTCTTTTTCACAATATTATCATTAAAATAGTGTATCGTAACTATGGCAATGCTAAAATATTTTATTTCAATCTTGCAAAAAATAATAGCTATTTTATTTTACGACATCAAACATTTAAATTGGTATACTATAGAATTTGGGCTGAAAACTAAAAATTAAGCAAAAAAAAACCTACAATTTTAAATTGTAGGTTTTATGATATACTATTACCTTATTTTATTTTTTTATCATTTCCATCAAGGAAATGATATTCAAGATATTGGTAAGCATCTCTTGGTATAACTTTTATCCACTTTTTGTATTTTAAAAACCATTTTTGTTGAATTGAGGGCATCCCCTTTTTAAGATAAGACCCAACAAAAGAATGCACATGAAGTGTTATTCCATTTTTTGAGGTATCTATAATTCTTTCTAAATGATTTTCAATTTTATCTACCAAAATTATTGGTGCTTCTACTTCACCATTTATATTTGGATTTTTCTCTTTGGTTTTTATAACCATTTCTGGTCTTACACGTTGTCTAGTAATTTGAACCAAACCAAATTTACTTGGTGGTAATATTTTATGTTTTGTTCTATTTGACTTCATAGCTTCTTTTAAATGATCAAAAAGCTTTTGTCTATGACTTGCAGTATGCATGTCAATAAAATCAACAACAATAATTCCACCCATATCACGCAATTGCAACTGTCGTGCAATCTCAGATGCAGCAATTAAATTTACTTCCAATGCCGTATCTGCTTGCGAATTTGCTTTATTTGAACGATTACCACTATTCACATCAATTACATGTAATGCTTCAGTGTGCTCTATTACCAAATATGCTCCTTTAGGCATAGATACTGTACGTCCAAATGCAGTTTTTATCTGCTTTTCAATACCATATTTTTCAAAAATTGGTAATTTTGACTTGTACAATTTAACCATAGAAACTTTTTTTGGTGCTATTCGAGCAATATAAATTTTAAGTTCTTCAAACAGTTCTTTATCATCAGTTACAATACTCGTAAATGAATCATCTAAGATATCTCTTAAAATAGAAGAAGCTCTATTCAGTTCAGATAACACCTTAATTGGTGCTTGTGCTCTAGGTAATTGTTTACTTAAATTTACCCAACGTTGTAAAGAATTTTGTAAATCTTCATCTAATTCAGCAACTTTAATACCTTCGGCTACAGTTCTTAAAATAACGCCAAAACCCTTTGGTTTTATACTTTTAACAAGTCGTTTTAACCTTTCTTTTTCGCTTCTACTTGATATCTTTTGAGATACCGAAATTCTATCAGAAAAAGGCACTAATACTAAGTACCTACCAGCAATAGAAAGCTCTGAACTAATTCGAGGTCCTTTTGTAGATATCGGTTCTTTAACAACTTGTACTAATAAATTTTGTCCAGATTTTATAACCTGGTCTATAGCTCCATTTTTATTTATGTCTTTTTCAAAATGGAAATTTTTTAAAGTGAATTCTTTTAGTTTACCTGTGCTTACTAACTTAGTGTATTTTGTTAAAGACAACAATTTTGGTCCTAAATCATGGTAATGTAAAAAGGCATCTTTTTCACTACCAACATTTACAAATGCCGCATTTAAACCTGATAATGTTTTTTTAATTTTAGCTAAAAATATATCGCCTACATTAAAATTATTATCATTTGTTTCTTTATGTAACTCACTAAGCCTACCATCTTTTAATAAGGCAAAATCTATATCAGAGGGATTTGATCTAATAATTAAGTCTGTTCTCACTCTGTATAAGTTTTGTATCTACATTATATAATGTAGACGGATTAAAAAATTTGTTTACAGGCTATGTAAACCCAACGAAATTTGCTTCTACAAATTTCTATTTCAAAGAACAATTTTCTCAGAAACAGTTTATACTATTTCTTCTTTTTATGTCTATTTTGTCTACTTCTTTTTTTACGCTTATGAGTAGATATTTTACTGCGTTTTCTTTTTTTACCACTTGGCATAATCTATATCTATTTTTAGTTATGAATAATTTATTTTACAGCAACATTCTTTTTAACTGCTTCAACAAAAATCTTTGCTGGTTTAAACGCCGGAATATTATGTGCTGGTATTTTAATAGTAGTGTTTTTAGAAATATTTCTTCCTGTTTTCTCAGCTCTCTTTTTAATTATAAAACTTCCGAAACCTCTTAAATAAACATTCTCATTACTTTCTAATGAGCCTTTCACTTCTTTCATAAAGTCTTCTACAACTCTCAATACATCAGCTTTTTCAATTCCTGATTTTTCTGAAATAGTCGCTACAATCTCTGCTTTTGTCATTCTTACTTATTTTAATATTATTATCTGTACATTTTAGGCTGGCAAATATAAAACAATTAATCAATTTAACCCGCTAATTCATTAAAATTTAACGAGATAAAAGCTGTATCATTGCATCCACAATTAAAATTATGCTTTTTTCTAAACGGTTAATTTACTGGTATTTACAAAATAAACGAGATTTACCTTGGCGAAAAACCTCTAATCCTTATTATATATGGATATCAGAAATCATATTACAACAAACAAGAGTAGACCAAGGTCTAGAATATTACAAAAAATTTATTATAACTTTTCCAACAATCTACGATTTAGCTAAAGCCAATGAAGAAACTGTACTTAAATTATGGCAAGGCTTAGGTTATTATTCTAGAGCTAGAAACCTTCTCTTTTCTGCAAAACATATAGTCACCCAATTAAATGGGAAATTTCCGAATACTCATAAAGATCTATTAAAATTAAAAGGAGTAGGTGACTACACCGCGTCTGCAATTGCATCAATTTGTTTTAATGAACCCACGGCTGTTGTAGACGGAAATGTATACCGTGTATTAGCTCGTTACTTTGGGATAAAAACACCTATTAATAGCACAAAAGGAATTAAAGATTTTAAGCAATTGGCTCAAGAGCTAATAGATATTAAAAAACCAGCGACATTCAATCAGGCAATAATGGAATTTGGAGCCTTACAATGCAAACCAAAAAACCCCGATTGTATTAATTGCCCTTTGAATACAAGCTGTGTGGCTTTACAAAAAAAACTAGTAAAAACACTTCCTATAAAGGATAAAAAAATCGCTATTAAAAAAAGATATTTTAATTATTTGGTGATTTTAAGCTTAAAAAAACAAATTGCATTAAAACAACGTAAACAAAATGACATTTGGAAAGGCTTATATGAATTTCCCTTAATCGAAACTTTAAAAGAAATAGACCTAAAACATTTACTTAAAACAGATGATTACAATCAAATTATCAATCATAATGAGGTTGTTATTTCTCTTTACAATACTAATTCTATAGTACATAAATTATCACATCAACACATTTATTGTAAATTTTGGATATTATATACAAAACAAGAGATAGCGAACAGTATACCTCTAAGTAGTTTAGACAAGCATCCTGTACCCATTCTAATTCAGAATTTTATAGAAAAAAATCCACATATTTTATCTAGTTTAAATAGTGACAATTAGACCAACTAAACTTCTTAAACTACTCTGAAGATATTTTTTTTACCAAAGCCTAAAATTTTCATTATCTTTGACTTTTAATTCATGTAATTATGGCAGGAACACTAAATAAAGTAATGTTAATTGGACATTTAGGAGATGAAATAAAAATGCATTTTTTTGAAGGAGGAAATTCTATCGGTAGATTCCCTATAGCTACTAATGAGACTTATACTAATCGTCAAACCAACGAAAGAGTTACAACTACTGAATGGCATAATGTTGTGGTGAGAAATAAACTAGCTGAAATTTGTGAAAAATATTTAAGTAAAGGTGACAAAGTTTATGTAGAAGGGCGTATTAAAACACGTCAATGGGAAGATCAAAGTGGCAATAAAAGATATACTACTGAAATTCACGCAACTGAGATGACTTTCTTAACTACAAGAAAAGAATTAGACAAAAACCAATCAAAAAGTAGCACACCTAAATCTGACCAACCTGTTAGTGAAGAAATAACTGACAAAAATGATGATTTACCCTTCTAAAGGTAAAATAATTTAATTAAACAACAAATAATTGGATCCTGAACCCTTAAGTTTATTTTTATTCACCACGATTAACTGGTCTTTCACAATCGGATTACTATCTCTCTTTGTTTTACTTATAATTTCAGCAATGATTTCTGGTTCTGAAGTTGCATTTTTCTCTTTGTCAAAAACAACACTAGACAAAGCTAAACAATCAAAGAAAACTACTTTAGTAGTACAACAGTTAGACCATCCAAAAAAACTACTAGCCACTATCTTAATTATCAATAATTTTATCAACATTTTAATTGTTTTATTATTTGCTTACTTAGGCAAATTCTTTTTTAGTGGTATAGCTTCAACCGCCTTACGTTTTGTTTTAGAAGTTGTATTGGTAACCTTTTTAATATTACTTTTCGGAGAAGTTTTGCCCAAAGTTTACGCAAATAGAAATGCATTAAAGTTTGCCTCATTAATGGTAATTCCCATAAAAATTTTAAATGTACTTCTTTCTCCATTAAGCATTCCTCTACTAAATTTAACCAGTATTGTAGAAAAGAGATTAGGGAAAAAAAATTCAGATTTCTCTGTAGAAACTTTATCACAAGCATTAGAGCTTACCTCAGAAGAGAGTACCACCCAACAAGAACAAAAAATATTAGAAGGCATAGTTACATTTGGCAACACAGAGACAGTACATGTAATGTGTCCTAGAACTGATGTTTTTGCCATTCCTGACAGCGACGAATTTACTGATGTTGTAAAAAAAATTATAAAAAAAGGGCATTCAAGAATTCCTGTTTATAATGAGAACATTGATACTATTATCGGTATACTATACTCTAAAGATTTACTACCTCATCTTAATAAAAAAACATTTCAATGGAAAAAAGTATTGAGAAAACCTTTCTTTATTCCTGAAAATAAAAAATTAGATGATTTATTGAAAGAGTTTCAAGAAATGAAAAACCATTTAGCCATTGTTGTAGATGAATATGGTGGTACATCTGGCATTGTAACTTTAGAGGATGTCATTGAAGAAATTGTAGGTGATATTAGTGATGAATTTGACGATGATGACTTGTCTTATTCTAAGCTAGATGATACAAATTATATTTTTGAAGGCAAAATTGCTTTAAAAGATTTTTATAAAGCCATAAAAATAGATGGTTTACTTTTTGAAGATGACAAAGGTGAAGCAGAAACTTTGGCAGGGTTTATATTAGAAATCAATCAAAAATTTCCAAAAAGGAATGAAATTATCCTTTTTAAAAATTATACCTTTAAAATTGAAGTTGTAGATAAAAAAAGAATCAAACAAATTAAAGTAACTCTCCCAAATGAATAAACGCATAACTCTTTTTAACCTTAGCCTCTTTTTTGTGATTTTAATTTCACTTGTTGTAACCTCTTGTAACAATACCGAAGCCTTACCTAAACCTAAAGCTTTTTTAAGCCTAACTTATACAGATGCAACTTACTCTCCTGTTTATTCAAGTTGCCCATATACATTTGAAATTTCTACTCGTGCAAAACATAGTTTTAACGAAAAATGTTGGGTGAATTTAAGCTATCCTAAACTAAAAGCTTCTGTAAACATTACTTATAGAAAAATTGAAAATAATTTCAATGAGTTATTACGTGAATCTGAAAAATTAACTTATAATCATGCAATAAAAGCAGACCTCATAAGTGCACCGTCACTTTATGATAATTTTAAAAAGAAAACTTATGGCTCACTTTCTGAAGTGACTGGTAACGCAGCCTCTCCACTTCAGTTTCATATAACTGACAGTACTCAACATTTTATAACAGGAGCCGTATATTTTAAAGTTCAACCTAATTACGATTCTATACTCCCTGCCATTAAATATATTGAAAAAGATATCAAACACATCATGGAAACTATAGTGTGGAAATAAAAAATTAAGAATTGACAAGCAACAATTATAAATTTACAAGAACGATTAGGATTTGGCTAATTATTGGCTTGGTGATGCTAATTGGCCAAGTAATACTAGGCGGTATTACTAGACTAACAGGGTCAGGACTCTCAATTACACGCTGGGATATTGTTAGCGGTGTTATCCCTCCATTAGACACTCAACAATGGACAGATGCTTTTGATTTGTATAAAAAAACACCTCAATACCATAAGATTAACTCTCATTTTACATTAAGTGATTTTAAATTCATTTATTTTTGGGAATATTTTCATCGCTTATGGGTTCGAGTTCTTGGCTTTATCTTTTTAATTCCTTTTATACTATTTCTTATCCGTAAGAAAATCAACTTTTATTTAATCAAACGATTATTTTTAGTCATTTTTTTTACCGCACTAACAGCATCTGCAGGTTGGATTATGGTAAAAAGCGGACTAACCAATAGACCTTGGGTAAATGCATATAAACTAAGCCTTCATTTTATATTAGCTACCATAAGTATTGGCTTTATGACTAAGACCTTAGCAGATGTATATAATTATAAAAATACCCTTAAAAAAACTAACACAAAATTAATACCTGTATTAATTTTTATCACTTTTATTCAAATGTTATTTGCGGGTCTAATGGCGGGAATGAAAGCAGGTCTTTACTTTCCATCTTGGCCAGATATGAATGGTAGCTTTATACCTGAAGTCTTGACAAATACTACCCATTGGACTTGGTTAAACTTAACAAATTATGATACCTATATTTTTGCACCAGCTTTAATTCAATTTACCCACCGCTTATTAGCCTATATTTTACTTGTATTTACTGGTTATCTTTATTTAAGATACCGTAAGAGCATTTCAAAACTCTCACAATTTTGGCTAAATACAATTGCTATTCTAATTGTATTACAATTAGTACTTGGTATACTTACTGTTTTAAATGTAAAAGTAGGCATTCCTTTAGCTTATGGAGTATTACATCAATTAGTTGGCATGCTATTTTTTATCAGTTTACTTTTTTTTCATTTTTCATTGAGAAAAAAATAATGATTCATTTTAAAGCATAAAAAAAGCTTCCTAGTAAGGAAGCTTTTTTTATTTTTGTTAATGAAGATTTAGTGCTTTACAGCTTCTTTAACTTCTTCAACTTTTTCTTTTGCAGAATCAACTGCATCTCCTGCAGCATCTTTTGCATCTCCTGCAGCATCTTTTACAGCATCAACTGCATCTCCTGCAGCATCTTTTGTTGCGTCAACCGCATCTCCTGCAGCGTCTACAGCATCTCCTGCAGCATCTTTTGTTGCGTCAACTGCGTCTCCTGCAGCATCTACAGCATCACCAGCTGCTTGCTCTACTGTATCAGCAGCGTCTTCTACTTTGTCTTTTGCTTCTTTACAAGAAACTGCAATTAAACTCACTAGAGCAATTGCCAATAATCCTTTGATTAATTTCATTTGTTTTAAATTTAGATTTTTAATACGTTAACGAAACGCAAAATAACCAATAATATTTTATACAAACAAGATTTTTCTGTTTTTTATTATATTAATCTCATTCATACTCATCTATTTAGTGTAAATACTTTATTGAATCTTGTGCTACAAACTATCTCAATTGAGGGATAGTACAGACTAAAAATATAAAATAGTATTAAAACAAAAAAGTTTCAATACTAACTGTTAGTATTGAAACTTTTTTAATATAAAATAGATATTATACCAATTTAATTGCTAATGCTTGAAACTCTTCAGCTTTAGTTGTCATATATTTGGTGAATTTTGTTAGATCATCACCTTTTAAATTTTTCATAGCATATTGAGCCATTGTTGCTAACTGTTTTGACCCCTATAAAACAAGAGTAATCTTTTAAATTTCGATTATTAATTAAGCTGCTCTATTTTTCATTAAAATTAAGTGTTTGTCTTGGTTCC